>JARDZQ010000022.1 GCA_029240775.1 Rubrobacteraceae bacterium
TCGCCGTTACTCTGGGGGTGCGGCTGATAAACGGCGCCATAGCCTTCGAGCAGGCCTTTCTGGTGCTGCTGCTGGCGCCGGAGTTCTACAGGCCGTTGCGCGAGCTCGGCGCCAGCAGGCACGCCGGTATGGAGGGGAAGGCGGCCGCCGAGCGGATCTTCGAGATCCTCGACACCCCCGCCCCGGTTCGCGTGGACACCAGGACCTCAGGCCACCTCTCCGGCGGTCTGACCGTCGAGCTCTCCGGCGTCTCCTTCTCATACCCGGCGAGGGACCGCCCGGCGCTCTCGCGCTTGGATCTCACGCTCCCGGCTGGAAGCCGGACGGCGATCGTAGGGCCGAGCGGATCGGGAAAGAGCACGCTCGTGAACCTCCTGTTGCGCTTCCTGGACCCCGACACAGGAACCATCGCCGCGAACGGCCTCCGGATAACGGACCTGCCGGTCGGGGTCTGGAGGGAGTGCGTGGCGCTCGTCCCGCAGCGGCCCCACCTCTTCTCGGCGGAGCTGGCGGGAGCGGTGGACTTCATCTGCGCGCTCCCGCGCGGCTACGACACCCAGGTCGGGGAGCGGGGTCTGCTGCTCTCCGGCGGGGAGGCCCAGAGGGTGGCGATCGCGCGCGCCTTCCTCAAGGACGCCCCGCTGCTCGTCCTCGACGAAGCGACCTCGAGCCTGGACCCGGAGAGCGAGGCGCTCATCGGGGCCGCGCTCGGGCGCCTGGCGCGCGGTCGCACGACGCTCGTCGTCGCACACCGCCTCAACACCGCCCGCGCCTCGGAGAGGATCGCCGTCCTCGACGAAGGCCGCCTGGAGGAAGCCGGGACGCACGCCGAGCTCCTCGCCCGCGGGAGCACCTACGCGCGACTGGTGCGGGCCTACGGGGACGTACCGGCGTGAGGGTCTTTTTGCGCTTGCTCGGCTTCCTGAAGCCGTACAGGTGGCGGGTGGCGCTCGCCGTGGTGCTCGGCGTCCTCACGGTCGTCAGCAACGTGGGGCTCCTCGCGACGGCGGCTTACGTCATCTCCGCCGCCGCCATCGTACCTTACCTGTCGATGCTCGTGATCCCGGTCTACCTCGTACGCCTGTTCAGCGTCTCGCGCGCTCTCTCGCGCTACGCCGAGAGGCTGGCCTCGCACGACGTGACGTTCAAGGTGCTTAAGGATCTGCGGACCTGGTTCTACGCGCGTCTCGCGCCGCTCGCGCCCGCCCGCCTTCTACGGTACCGGAGCGGAGATCTCCTCTCTCGCATCGTCAAGGACGTGGCCGAGCTCGAGAACGTCTACCTGCGGATCGTCTCCCCGCTCGTCGTCGCGCTGGGAATCGCCGTGATCTCCTTCCTCGTTCTCCGCCCCTTCGGGACGTTGATGGGCCTCACGGCCGTGGGCTTCCTGCTTGCCACCGGCGTCGGGGCGCCGCTGCTGGCGCGGCGGCTCACTGGCGGCCTGGGGCGGAGGCAGCTGGAGCTGCGGGCCGAGCTCAACGCGCGGGTCGTTGACGGCGTGCAGGGGGTGCAGGACCTCCTCGCCTTCGGCGCCGAGGGGAGGGAGCGGCGCGAGCTCGCCGCCCTCGGCGTCAAGCTGGACCGGGTGCAGGGACGCGTGGCGCTGGTTACGGGGCTACAAGCCGCCTTCTCCGAGTTGATGATGGGCCTGGCGCTCGCCGCTATAGTGGTCCTGGCGGTGCCGCTCGTCGCGGCGGGGGAGGTGCGCGGCGTGTACCTGGCGTTCCTCACCCTCGTGGTGCTTGGGAGCTTCGAGGCCGTGGCTCCTCTGGGAACGGCCTTCGGGTTCCTCGGGCGCTCGGTGCACGCCGGGGAGCGTCTCTTCGAGGTGATCGACGCCCGGCCCGAGGTCCTCGACCCGCCGGAGCCGCTCGGGCTGCCCGACGACAATACTCTAGAGTTCGACCGCGTGAGCTTCGGCTACGAGCGGGGCGGTCCGCCGGCGTTGGAGGACGTAACCTTCGCCCTGCGGCCCGGCGACCGGGTCGCGGTGGTGGGGCCGAGCGGGTCGGGGAAGAGCACGCTCGTGAACCTGGCCCTGCGGTTCTGGGACCCCCAGGGCGGCGAGGTCCGGTTCGGCGGTCGCGACGTCCGGTGCTACGCTCAGGAGGACCTCCGAGCGAGGATCGGGTTCGTCTCCCAGAGCACCTACGTCTTCAACGACACCCTGCGCGCCAACCTCACGCTCGCCGACCCGGAGGCCTCCGACGCCGCGCTGCAGGCCGCCCTCGGGCGGGCGCGGCTGGAAGGGCTGGTAGACCGGCTGCCGGGCGGTCTTGACGGCTACGTCGGGGAGCAGGGGCTCGCGCTCTCGGGCGGCGAGCGGCAGCGTCTCGCCGTCGCCCGGGCGCTGCTCAAGGACGCCCCGGTGCTCGTGCTCGACGAGGCCAGCGCCAACCTCGACACCATCACCGAGCGAGAGCTCATGGCGGGGATCAGGGACCTTATGCGGGGCCGGTCCACGCTCGTCCTCACGCACCGCCTCGTCACGATGGAGACGATGGACGAGGTCCTCGTTCTCCAGAAGGGCCGGATAGTAGAGCGGGGCACCCACGAAGAGCTCGTGCGGGCGGGCGGTCTCTACCGCCGGATGCTCGATGTGCAGCGCGGGATGCTGCAGGGCGAACCGGCTTCGGGGGATTGATCGAATTTGGCCAAGCACAGGGTGCGGGAAGCTTGTAGAGTGAACGACGGTAGGAGGTCGGCAGGAGGTGCTCTTTGGAAGACGCGCTGACGGTATCCCGCTTGCAGTTCGCGTTCACCGTGACCTACCACTACCTCTTCCCGATGCTCACCATGGGGCTCGCCCTGCTCATCTTCGTCTTGAAGAGCGTCTACATGAGGGGCCGCAACGACCTCTACAATAGGGCGGCGCGGTTCTGGGGCAAGATCTTCGCGGTCACCTTCGTCTTCGGGGTCGTGACCGGCATCCCGCTCGAGTTCCAGTTCGGGACCAACTGGGCCGCCTTCTCCGCCTTTACAGGGGACATAATCGCTCAGACGCTGGCGATGGAGGGGGCTTTCGCCTTCTTCCTCGAGTCCGCCTTCGTGGGGCTCTTTCTCTTCGGGGAGAGGAGGTTCGGGCAGAGGCTTCACTGGTTCTCCTCCCTCATGGTCTTCCTCGGGACCTGGGCCTCTGGGTACTTCATCATCACGACCAACGCCTGGATGCAGAACCCGGTCGGCTACCGGGTGCTGGAGAACGGCAACATAGAGCTCAACGACTACTGGGCGGTCCTCCTGAACCCGTGGATGTTCGCCCAGTACGCCCACAACATGGGCGGGGCCGTGGTCTGCGGCGCCTTCGTGATGGCGGGCCTGGGTGCCTTCTACGTGCTCTCGGGCAGGCACGTTGAATACGGCCGCATCTTCCTCAAGGTCGGCGTCATAGCGGGAGCGCTCTCGAGCCTCTGGATGCTCTTCCCTACCGGGCACTTCTCTAGCGACCAGGTCGCCGAGCACCAGCCCGTCGCGCTCGCCGCCATGGAGGGACACTTCCAGACGGATAGGGAAGCCGACCTGGTCTTTATCGGGCAGCCCGACATGGAGAAGATGGAGATAGACAACCCTATCGTGCTGCCAGGGGGCTTAAGCATCCTCCTCTACGGCCCCGCGGGCGGCGAGGTCAAAGGCCTCGAGGGCTTTCCGGAGAAGAACTGGCCGGACAACATCCCGCTCCTCTACTACTCCTACCACGTCATGGTCGGCCTCGGGACCTTCTTTATAGGGATAATGTTCCTGGCGGCGTTCATGCTGTGGCGGGGCTGGCTGTATACGTTCCGCCCGATGCTCTGGGTCCTGATGCTCGCCATACCCTTCCCGTTTATCGCGAACACCGCCGGGTGGCTCACCGCCGAGCTCGGGCGCCAGCCATGGCTCGCCTACGGTCTCATGCGGACCTCGGAGGGCGTCTCGCCCCTCGTCTCCTCAGGCAACGTGCTCTTCACGCTAATAGGCTTCGCGGGCGTATACCTCATAATGGGTCTCCTCTACATAGTGCTCATGGTGCGCGAGGTCGGCCACGGCCCCGAAGGCGAGCACGAGACGCTCGAGAACACCGAGAACCTGACGGCCTAGAGAGGGAGGAGGAGCCGGTGGACACGTTCTGGTTTATAGCGGTGGCGCTCATGATCACCCTGTACGTGCTGCTAGACGGCTTCGATCTGGGCGCCGGGACCATACACCTGTTCGCCGCGAAGAACGAGCAGGAGCGCAGAACCATCCTGCGGGCCATCGGGCCGGTGTGGGACGGGAACGAGGTGTGGCTCATCGCCGGCGGCGGCACGCTGTTCTTCGCCTTCCCGATCCTATACGCGTCGAGTTTCTCCGGGTTCTACCTGCCGCTGATCATCGTGCTGTGGCTCTTGATCATCCGGGGCCTCTCCATAGAGCTGCGCGGGCACATAAACGACCCGCTGTGGGCCTCGTTCTGGGACGGGATGTTCTTTATCGGGAGCACGCTCCTGGCGATCTTCTTCGGGGCGGCTCTAGGCAACGTCGTGCGCGGCGTCCCGCTGGACGAGGACGGTTACTTCTTCCAGCCGCTGTGGACAGACTTCAGTCCATTCTCCGAGCCCTCCGGCATCCTGGACTGGTACACGGTCCTGATGGGGCTCCTGGCTCTCACGACCCTTGTAGTTCACGGGGCGAACTACATAGCCGTAAAGACGGAGAACAGGCTGAACGCCCGCTCGCGCAGGATCTCACGCTTCGCCTGGGTGGCCCTGGTCGTGCTCACCGTCCTTGGCACCATCGCCACGTTTTGGGTGAGCCCCTGGATGCTCGAGAGCTTTGGGGCGAGGCCCTACGGTTACGTCCTGCCGCTAGTCGCCGTAGCGGGGCTCATCGGGATGATCGTTTTCAACGTAAGGGAGCGTGACAGAGAAGCCTTTCTCGCTTCCAGCGCCTACATAGTCGGGATGCTCACCAGCACCGTCTTCGCCGTCTATCCCAGGGTCCTGCCCGCCGTCAACCCCGAGAACAGCCTCACCATTACGAACGCCGCCGCCTCCGACTACGGCCAGGCGGTGGGCCTCATCTGGTGGAGCATAGGCATGGTGTTGGCGGTGGTCTACTTCGTCGTGATCTACCGCCTCTTCCGGGGCAAGGTGCGCCTGGAGGACGAGGGCTACTAGCGAGCCCGCGTGAGCCCCTTGCGCGCACTACGCGGCGGCCACTTCCTGATATACAGGTAGCGTGGAACCTGCGGGCGCACTCCTGGTCTTTCTCCTCGCGCTGCTGACGGCGGTGGCCACCGGGCTGGGCGCGCTGCCGTTCGCCTTCGCGAAGCACCCCACCCGCAGGTGGCTCGGGGCTTCGAACGCCGTCGCCGCCGGGCTCATGCTCGCGGCGAGCTTCGGCTTGCTCTACGAGGGCGTAAACTACGGCCTTTCCCGGACGCTTGCGGGGGCGCTCCTCGGTCTGGGGTTCATCGTGGCCGCGCGCCGGTTTTTGCGGCAGGATGAGCACCCGGCCGTCTTCGCCGGCATGGGCGGCCTCGACGCCCGCAAGGGGCTCCTGATCGTCGGCGTGATGACGGTTCACTCTTTTACAGAGGGGATCGGCATAGGGGTTTCGTTCGGCGGGGGCCAGGCCCTGGGCCTGTTCATAAGCGTGGCTCTGGCCGTGCACAACGTCCCCGAGGGGCTCGCCATCAGCCTGGTGCTGGTGCCGCGCGGCGTGAGCGTGGCCCGGGCCGCGTGGTGGAGCGTCTTCTCCAGCTTGCCGCAGCCTCTTATGGCGGTGCCCGCCTTCCTCTTCGTCGAGCTCTTCCGGCCGCTCCTGCCCTACGGCCTGGGCTTTGCGGCTGGGGCCATGATCTGGATGGTCTTCTCCGAGCTCGTGCCCGATGCGCTCGAGGAGGCCTCGAGCGACCTCGTCGCGGTGGTCGTCACGGCCTCCGTCGTGGCCATGGTTGCATTCCAGGTGCTGATCCGGTGAGGCGGACCCCGAAAGCGCGCGTTACCGGATAGAATTAGTCGGTCTTGACGAGCCTGGATCACAACCCCCAACCGAGACCCGTCCTCCTGCTGGTCCTCGACGGTATCCGGCCGGACGTCCTGCGGGCCGCGATCCGTGACGGCGAGGCCCCCACGCTTGGCGCCCTGGCCGAGAGGGGGGAGGCGGTCTGGGACGCGACCTCTGTGTTCCCGAGCATAACGCCCGCCGCGACCGCCGCGATAGTCACGGGGGAGCACCCGGGTGGGAGCGGCATCTACGGCCACGCCTGGTACAACGAGGCCGAGGACAGGGTCGTCATCTACGGGGCGATGACGGAGACGGTGATCACGAGCGGTCCCTTGCAGGTGCTCCACAACAACGTCTGGCGGATGAACCGCGACGACCTCTACGCGGACACGCTCTTCGAGAGGCTGTACGAGCTCGGTATCGAGGGGGCCTGCGTGAACTTCCCGATCCGGCGCGGGCCGTACCGGCACAGGGTGAGGATGAGGACGCTCGAGGGCGTGGCGAACGTGGGCGAGCTGCTCGACACCACGGTTGACGGGCCCAAGGAATACTACATGGGCGACCTGTTCTACAGCCGCGACCTGGGCCTGCACGGGAGGAAGGGTAGCGGCGGGCTGCATCGCCAGGCCGGCATGAACGACACGTACGCCGCGAAGGTGGGTGCTGCGCTGCTGAAGGAGAGTGCCGAGCCCTTCACCCTTGTCTACTTCTTCGAGGGCGACTCCCTCGCCCACCACCGGGGGCTCTCCGCGCAGAGGAGGTACCTCGGCACGCTGGACGGCTACGTGGCGGAGATGCTCGAGGCGGGGGGCGGTCTGGACCGGGTGCTCGACGAGTACGCGCTGCTGGCGATCTCCGACCACGGCCACACACCGTTCCTGCCCGAGAATCGGTACGTGCGGCTCGACAACGTCCTCGGCGAGCGTACGGCGATCGGGGCCCGGGCGCGGCTCGGGCCGAGGGTCGGGGTACTCGTGGTGCCGAACGGGCGCGCGGCCCTAGTGTACCTTGGTGGCCGCGCGAACCGGGGCAGGGTCATAGAGGACCTGCTCGGCCGCCGTGGCGTGGACCTGGCGGCGCACGAAGACGAGGGCTGGGTCGCGGTCAGGAAACCAGGCCGCGAGCTGCGGTTCCGCCCCGGCGCCGGTCCGAAGGACCCCGCCGGACGCTCCTGGGAGTTGACGGGAGATTCCGGGACCCTCGACCTGCAAATCTCCGGGGATACGCTCCGGTACGGCGACTATCCGGACGCCCTGGAGCGGCTGTGGGGCAGCGTGCGGTCGCCGCGCGCCGGAGACGTCATCCTCTCGGCCTCACCCGGCTACACCTTAGGCGAGGTCAACGGAAACTTCCACAAGCAGAGCGACCACGGCTCCCTGCACGCCGACGACTCCAGGGTCTTCTCGATAGGCGTCGGTCTCCCGCCGCCGCGCCGCATCACCGGGGTCGCCCCGACCATACTGGCCCACTTCGGCGCGGGCACCGCCGGCGGGGCCGAGGTCACCGAGGACCTTGTCCGCTAGGCGCGACGGCGTCCCGTCAGGCCCGGAGGATAGGCGAGGTCTTCAACCCCGTTACCGGCGAGCCTTCGGGTGCGTCACCTGGCTGTACATGGCTATCCTGGCCTTCCTCGCGGCGGCCTTTCTACTCTTGCTCCCCTTCCGGTACGTAGGGAGCGGCGAAGTCTACAGGCTCCTCGGCGGGCTCTCGTTCTTCGGGCTCGTCCTGATCCTGCCGGGCATGGTCCTCGCCGCGACTTTAGGCGCCCGCACCTACCGTTCGCAGCGCCGCCGGGGCACGCGGGTCGGCGCGGGCGTGGGCGCCATCGTTGGCTGGCTGACCTTCTTCACCCTGGCCTGGCTCACCGAGATCGTGCGCCCCGAACCCGACCAGCTGGGCGTTGCCTCCTATGCCTTCCCGCCGCTCGCGCTCGTCGCCGCCAGCCTGGTGCTCTACGCGCTCTTCTCCGCAGACGCGAGCTTCGACCGTCGCCGGAACTTGGTCCTTGGCGGCGCGGCCATCGCGCTGGCCGCAGGCGTCGTCGTGCTCGCCACGGACTTCGAGTGGCTCGCCGTCGTGGGAGCGCTCGTCTCGACCGCGGCGGCGGCCTTCGCCGGCTGGGTCGCGGGCGTCGGCTACTCGCGCGCGGGCGGTGACGACATGATCCCACCCGGCGCCGTGCGCCGTGCGCCGCCGAAGTAAGGGGAGCTGGGAGAGATTCCGGCGCGATATAATCTCCTGGATGTCAGAGAACGGCTACCCCGACCGCTCGCACCTCCCTACATCCCCGGGTGTCTATATCTTCAAGGCAGCCGAGGGGACGGTGCTCTACGTCGGAAAGGCGAAGAACATAAGGAGCCGGGTGGCGAGCTACTTCACCCGCTCCGGCGACGGGCGTCCGAAGATAGCGGAGCTCAGGGAGCGCGTCAGGCAGATAGACTTCATCGCGACCCGCACCGAGACCGAGGCGCTCGTTCTCGAGGCGAACCTCATCAAGCGCAACAGGCCGCGCTTCAACGCCTCGCTCCGCGACGACAAGAGCTACCCTTACATCATCGTCACCCTTGGCGACGAGTACCCGCGGGTCTTCGCCACGCGTTCCTCCCACGACCCGCGCCACCGCTACTTCGGCCCGTTCCCGAGCGCGGGTAGCGTCCACGCGACGCTCGACGTGCTCAACAAGACCTTCCCGTTCCGCAAGTGTCGCGGGCCCGAGCCGGGCCGCAGAAGCGGCGTGCCCTGCCTCAACTACCACATCGGGCGCTCGGTGGCGCCGTGCATTGGGGCGGTAAGCAAGGAGGAATACGATGCGATCATCGCCGACGTCATCGCCTTCCTCGAAGGAAGGGTGGACGGCCTGATCCGGGAGCGAGAGACCGCAATGCGCGAGGCCGCCCGAGAGATGGACTTCGAGCGGGCTGCGAAGCTGCGCGACGAGCTCTCCGCGCTCTCGCACGTCCGCGATCGCCAGCAGGCGACGATAGCCTCCGAGGACTCTTTCGATGCGGTCGGCGCCCACACCGAGGGCGAGTCGGCGTGCGTCCAGATCTTCGCCGTGCGCGACGGCCAGATCGTGAACCGCGACTCTTTCCTCCTGGACAACTACGGAGAAGCCTCCGCCGAGAGCGTCGCGCTCACGTTCGTACCGCAGTACTATGGCACCGCCGCCGTCCCCCGTGAGGTGCTGGTGCAGACCGAGGGACCGGAGGAGGAGCTCGCGACGCTCGCCGAGCACCTCTCCGAGCTGCGCGGGACGCGGGTCGAGGTTCGTCGTCCCAGGCGGGGCGACAAGCGGCGTATCCTGGAGATGGCGGTCCGCAACGCGGCGCTCGGGCTCGAGCACGAGCTGACGCTGGAGGAGGCCCGCCGCAGCCGGGTCGCCTCGACGCTCGACGGGCTCAGGGAGGACCTCGCGCTGCCCAAGCTGCCGGTCCGGATAGAGTGCTACGACATATCCAACACCATGGGCACCAACTCGGTCGCCTCGATGGTCGTCTTCCAGGGCGGAAAACCGGCTAAGGAGGAGTACCGGCGATTCAGGATCCGGACCGTCGAGGGCGCCGACGACCCCGCCAGCATGGCCGAGGTCATCCGGCGCCGTCTAGAGCGGCTCAGGCAAGGGGACGAGAAGTTCCTGCCGGCGCCGGACCTGATCTTGCTCGACGGCGGCAAGGGCCAGCTCTCCGCCGTCACCCTGGTCTTCGAAGAGTTCAGGGTTGGCGAGGACCTCCCGGATATACCCCTACGCTCGCTCGCCAAGCGCGACGAAGAGGTCTTCGAGCCAGGTCGTCCCGAGCCCGTGACCCTCGAGCGCAACTCGCCCGAGCTCCACCTTCTCCAGCGCGTGCGCGACGAGGCTCACCGCTTCGCGAACACTTACCATCGCAAGCTGCGAGGGCGGGCCATGACCGCCTCCGTCCTCGACGAGCTCCCCGGCGTCGGGCCGACGCGCAAGAAGAGGATCCTGGATCACTTCGGCACCCCCGAAGCGTTCCTGAGCGCCTCCCTCGAAGAGCTCGAGGCCGTTCCCGGCCTGCCAGGCCGCGTCGCGCGCGAGATCTACGCGAGGGTGCATAGATAGCATTTCAGTACGCTACGCTCTCTTCGAGGTCTTCGCTTGTCAGCAAGCTAGCGCGGTTCGTAACTCCTGAGCGTCAAGCGCAGTCGGGTAGGGACCTCGGCGTGAAGTGAAGCTGAAATGCTGAGAGCGAGGCCTTTTTAGGGCCGAAGCGTGCTGAAAGCCTGCGAAGCCCGAGTGTGCTGACAGCTCAAAAACATACGCGTTATCCGTTGCAAGGCGGGGTAGGCGGTGTTACGCTGCGGTTTCGAGATGGTTTTTTCGCCGCAGGAGAGGCGGGGAGAGGCGACATGAGTCAGCAGGCGCCGCGGGCGGCGGACTCCCCGGTCGCGGAGAAGCGGCGCATCGTCATCATCACCGGGCTCTCTGGCGCGGGCAAGTCGAATGCCTTGCAGGCTTTCGAAGATGCCGGGTACTTCTGCATAGACAATCTGCCGCCGCGCATGATCCCCGCTGCCATGCAGACGGCCGTGCAGGGGAACGGGGGACCCGACGGGATGGTCGTGGTCGTGGACATCCGGGGCCGGCGGTACTTCGGTGAGGAGCTCGAGCGGAGCCTCGAAGCCGTGGAGGAGGAGAGCGGCTGGGAGAGCCGAATCCTCTTTATAGAGTCGGACGACAGGACGTTGGTGAGGCGGTACAAGGAGAGCCGCAGGCCCCATCCGGCTGCCAAAAACGGCGACGTGCTGCAGGCTATACGCGACGAGAGGCGACTTCTCGCCAACCTGCGCGAGAAGGCGGATCTCGTCGTTGACACCTCCGGCTACTCGGCGCTCGACGCCCGGCTCAGGTTCAAGAAGCTCGCGGAGTCCTTCTCGAGCCGCCTGACGGTGAGCCTGATCTCCTTCGGCTTCAAGCACGGCACTCCCCTCGACGTGGACACCATCTTCGACGTCCGCTTTCTGCCGAACCCGCACTACGATCCCGAGCTCAGGCCGCTCACCGGCCACGACGCGCCGGTGCGCGACGCCGTGCTTGGCCAGGACGACGCGCGGGTGTTCGTGGAGAAGGTGAGCGAGCTGCTCTCCTTCCTGATCCCGCGCTACGCCGCCGAAGGCAAGACGTACTTCACTCTTGGCGTGGGCTGTACCGGCGGCCGCCACCGCTCGGTGGTCATAGTCGAAGAGCTGGCGAAACGGCTGCGCCAGGCCGGTGGCGACACGGACCTCTTCGTCCGGCACCGGGATCTCGAAAGCTAGAGTCAGCGATAGGGGTGCCGTTGCTGGGTAAGCTCGTCGCCTCGGGCTGTCGCGAGAACCTGGCGGGCTGAGCGCCGGCCGGCGGTATACTGCTCCTATGGGTAGGTACGACGATCTGCGGGTTGTGGCGTTCGGCGGAGGGACGGGTTTACCCGTGCTCCTGCGGGGCCTTAGGGACAGGGTCGGGGAACTTAGC
>JARDZQ010000419.1 GCA_029240775.1 Rubrobacteraceae bacterium
CACCTCGATCAGCTCGAGCGCGTCCTGGGCCGAGTACCTGTCGTCGGCCACCACGAAGGCTACCTCCTGTCCCTGGAAGCGAACCTTGTCTGTGGCGAGAACCGCCTGAGTATCCCCGGCGATGGTGGGCATCCACGCGAGGCCCTGCTCTTCCAGGTCTTTCCCGGTGATGACGGCGCGGACCTTGGGGTGTTCCAGAGCTGCCGAAACGTCGATGCTGTTTATCCTGGCGTGGGCGAACGGGCTGCGCAGGATCGCCGAGTGGAGCATCCCGGGGAGCTGGATGTCGTCGACGTAATGACCTCTGCCGCGGATAAAGCGCCCGTCCTCCTTGCGGGGCATCCGGTCGCCGAAGGTGTGCCCCTGTCTGGTCTCGACGGTCATTACGGCATCACCTCCACCCGGGTGGGCGCGCCGTGCTTGGCGGCCCACTCGATCGACTTGATGATGTACTGGTAGCCCGTGCACCGGCACAGGTTGCCGGAGATGGCCTCCCGGATCTCGTCTTCTGTCGGGCGCGGGGTGCGCTCGAGCAGCGCGGTCGCCGTCATGATCATGCCCGGAGTGCAGAACCCGCACTGCAGGCCGTGCTCCTCCCTGAACCCTTGCTGCAAGAGGCTGAGGTCCGCGCCGGGGGTCACCCCCTCGATGGTCGTCACCTCGTGCCCGTTGGCCCGCACGGCGAGAACGGTGCAGGACTTGACGGGCTCGCCGTCGAGGTGCACGGTGCAGGCGCCGCAGTTGGAGGTGTCGCAGCCCCAGTGTGTCCCGGTGAGCCCCAGTGTGTCCCGGATGAAGTGGACGAGCAGGAGGCGCGGCTCCACGTCGGCCTCCCGCATCTCGCCGTTCACGTTTACCTGTATCCTCACGGCGCTCCCCTATCTCCCGTCGGCCGTCCGGTCCTCGGTGCCGCCGCGGGCGCGGCTCACGGCCTGCTCCATGGCCCGCACGACCAGGACCCGCACGAGATCCCGCTTGTACTCCGGCGTGCCCCGAGCATCATCCGGCGGGTCGCACTCCTGCGCCGCCCTTTCGGCGGCTCGCTTGTAGAGCTCCTCGTCCGGCTTCTGCCCTCTGAGAACCTCCTCGGCCTCACGGGCCCTGAGCGTGGTGGAACCCACGCCGCACATCCCGATGCGGGCGTCCTCTATCTCCTCCTCGTTCATCCACAGCGCGACCCCAAGGGCCGCCGAGGCGTAGTCGCCGGCCCGCCGCTCCACCTTGAAGTAAGAGCTCCCGTGGGGTGCCCTCGGTACCCTGGCCTCCGTGAGGATCTCGTCCGGCTCGATAGCGGTCTCGAAGGGTCCTGTGGCCAGGTCTTCGACGGCGATGGTCCGCTCCCCGTTCGGCCCGCGCACCACCACCTCGGCCCCGAGCGCCACGAACGCCGCCGGCAAATCCTCCGAGGGATCAGCGTGTGCGAAGGAGCCGCCCACGGTGCCCATGTTCCGCACCAGAGGGTCGGCTATGAACTTCTCCGCGTCGGCGAGCAGCGTGTAACGCTCCCTCACCACCGGTGACTCCAGGAGGTCCTTGTGGCGGGCGAGGGCTCCGACCCTCAGCGTCCCGTCATCCTCCCGGACGAAGCGGAGATCGCCGTCTAGCTCGTGGATGTCGATGAGCACCTCAGGGAAGGCCAGACGCAGCTTCATCATCGGGATCAGGCTGTGTCCCCCCGCCAGAAGGCGGGCCTCCGGCCCGTGCCGCTGCAGAAGCTCAATGGCCTCCTCGACCGAGGTGGCGACCTCGTAGTCGAACTGCGCGGGTACCTGCAACGCCGTCTCCTTTCCCTAAGACTCGCGCGAGGTCCTCATCCCGGCCTCCTAAAACACCGGGAGAGGTATACGCCTGTCAGTATAACAAAACGCACAACGCGTTCATACCGCCCGCGCGGGTTATCGGCCCTCAGCGAGAGGAGCCGCGCGGGCCATCTGGTCTATTTAGGCGCGCCGGCGTGTATCGGGCCGGAGCGCTCGGCGAGGCGCCCACCGGAGTGTCCGGTGTGCACAGCGATGATCTCAGCGGCGATGGCGATAGCCGTCTCCTCCGGCGTCCGGGCCCCGATGTCCAGCCCGACGGGGCTCGAGATGCGCGCCAGCTGTTCGTCTGTAATGCCCTCCTCCCTGAGTCGGGCGGTACGGTTGTTGTGGGTGCGGCGGCTGCCCATCGCCCCGATGTAGCCGGCCCCGGTCTTCAGCGCCTCGACGAGGACGGGCACGTCGAACTTCGGGTCGTGGGTGAGCACGCAGATAACCGACCGCTTGTCCACCTCGGCCGTCTTGAGGAACTCGTCCGGCCAGGCGACGACGACCTCGTCGGCTGTCGGGAACCGGTCGCGTGTGGCGAAGACGGGTCTCGCGTCGCACACGGTGACGCGGTAGCCCATGAACTTGCCCACCTTCGCCACGGCGCTCGCGAAGTCTATGGCCCCGAAGACGTACATGTGGGGCGGCGGGGCGAAGGACTGCACGAAGACCGCCACGTCCTCCATCCGGCGCTGGCCCTGCGGGCCGAAGTGGACCGTCTCCGTGCGCCCGCCCTCCAGCAGACCCCGCGCCGCCTCGACTATCGCCCGGTCGAGATCCTCGTTCCCGGCCGTGCCGGTGTGAGTCTCGGGGGTGACCAGGATCTTGCCCCCTAAAGTGTCCTCCGGGCCGTCTATGACCGTCGCGACCGCGACCGGCGCCTGCTCGGCCAGAGAGGCGTGCCAGCGCGAGAGAAGCTCGCCCTTCACCAGTCCACCCTCTCAACGAAGATGTGTATGACCCCGCCGCACGTGAGCCCAACCCCGAAGGCCTCGTCGTCGGAGATGCCGTAGCTCAGGAGCCTCGGCCTGCCGCCCTCTATGGCGTCCATAGCCTCCTCGAAGACCGCCGGCTCGACACACCCCCCGCTCACCGACCCCACGACCTGCCCGTCCTCGCTGACGGCCATCGAGGTCCCCGGCCCAAGAGG
>JARDZQ010000420.1 GCA_029240775.1 Rubrobacteraceae bacterium
TGGTCGCGCACGGTGTTGGGCGTGATGTGCAGCTCCTCTGAGACTCCGGCCGTGGAGAGCCCGCCCATGACGAGCCTCGTTATCTCACCCTCGCGCTTGGTCAGGCCGTAGGCATCGACGATCAGGGGTGCGATCTCCGACGGACGAGCCTCCTCGAAGATGACGGCTATCTGTCCCTCGGTTTTTGCGGCCCTTAGTCTTGAAGCGTGCAGCACCAGCCAGCGTCCTGAGGCGGTTCTGAGGCGTATCCTCGGCATCAGATCGGATGGTGCATGACTACCGCCACGCTCAAGCGCAAGCAACCGGGTGGCGACGGTGTAGACCGACCCTGGTAGCTCAAGCGCGCCAGGCCAGTCGCTCCTTGCCACCTCCGCGAGCCACGCTTCGGCGGCGGGCGTGATCGCCGCCAGCGAGAGATCGTCTCCGAGCAGCAGCAAACCCGGCCCTTCCGGCTGCAGGAAGGACGCTCGCGCATCGCCGATGAGCAGGGAGGCGCGTAGACCCTCGGCCAGATGCGGGGTGAGCTTCGCCAAGAAGGCCGCCTCGGCGAGCGTGAAGTTGGGACTAGAACGCTCGCGGTGTAGGCACATGAAGCCCCAGCACTTGGAGCCCACGACGAGGGCCGCTCTCAACTCGTCACCCAGGTCCATGGGGGCGAGGATCTCCTGGTAGCGCGGGCTAAGGGCTAGCTCACCCTCGGTCGCCACGCCCAGGCTGTCGACCGGCGAGCGTCCCCTCGCCAAGCGGGCGAACTTTATTGAATCGTCCTTCAGGAACTCGTTCTCGACGAACTGCGTGGTAGCCTGTGCGAGGACGTCGTCGACCACGGTGCTAGTGAAGAGCAGCGTCGCCGGGTCGGCGGTGGCGAAGAACGAAGCGTCTACGGGGATCAGCTTCCGGAGATGCCGTATGACTTCGACCCTTAATGTCCTCGAGTCCAGCCCCGCATGGCAGAGGCGGACGATCTCTTTCCTGACGCGTTCCGCCGACCTGCTCCCGTTCATGGTTGGGCATTATACAAGTAACCTCAGTTCCAAAATATCCCACATTTGTGGGATTACTTTCGTCTAATGCCTGCACTACCGTCCGGGCAACGGGATCCAGGCGGACGAAAAGGAGGTCTCGAGATGTCAGCGGAAGAGAACAAGGCGCTGGTGCGCCGTTTCGTTGAGGAGTTCTGGAACGAGGGCAACACAGCAACTGCGGACGAGCTAATGGCAGTCGACGCCGAGATCCATATGCCCACGGGAGAGGTGGTCGATCCTGAGGGGCTCAAGGGTTTCGCCGAGGCGTGGCGCGGGTCGTTCCCCGACTGGCATTCCACCTTTGAGGAGCTGATCGCAGAGGGAGACAGGGTGGCAGAGCGGTGGACCGGTCGGGGTACACACCTAGGCGAGCTGCAGGGCATTCCTCCTACAGGCAAGCGTGTTGAGGCACCGGGCAGCGTCTTCTACCGGATCGTCGACGGCAAGATCGTGGAGTTCCGGGGACAGTTGGACATGATGAGCCTGATGCAGCAGCTGGGCGTGATAGCGTCACCGCAGCAAGCCAAGGCTTAATGCGCCCTGCAAACCATGACGGGGGCACCTACACTACGTGCTCTAAAGGACTTTCGGCAGATAGTCCGGACGTGACCGCTCGTACTCCTCCAGCTCGTCTTCGTGCGTCAGGGTCAGGCTTATGTCGTCGAGGCCCTCCATGAGCCGGCGGCGGGTGAAGTCGTCCATATCGAACGTCTCGCGCACGTTGGGGCCGGTGACTGTACGCTCGGTGAGCTCGACGGTGATGACTGTCTCCGGGTCTTCCCGCACCGCGTCTACAAGTTTCTTTACCGCCTCTTCGGGCAGCTCGATGGCCAGTAGTCCTATCTTGGCGCAGTTATTCTTGAAGATGTCGGCGAAGGAGGGGGCGATGACGGCGCCGAAGCCGTAGTCCTGTATGGCCCACGGCGCGTGCTCGCGGCTGGAGCCGCTGCCGAAGTTCTTGCCGGCGAGCAGCACGACGGCCCCCTCGTGCTCGGACCTGTTCATCACGAACTCCGGGTCCTCCCTCCACTGGGAGAACAGGAACTGGCCAAAGCCGGTTCGTTCTATCCGCTTGAGGGCGTCGCTCGGGACGATCTGGTCAGTGTCCACGTCGTCCCAGCCGAGCGGCAGCGCCTTCCCGGATACGCGCTGTACGGGCTCCATCTAGCTCACCTCCACGGGTACACCGAGCTCCGACGGCGACGCGAAGCGGCCCATGACCGCCGTCGCCGCCGCGACAGCAGGGCTTACGAGATGGGTCCTGCCGCCCTTGCCCTGACGCCCTTCGAAGTTGCGGTTGGACGTCGAGGCGCAGCGCTCGCCCGGCTGCAGGATGTCCGGGTTCATACCGAGGCACATCGAGCAGCCAGCGTTGCGCCACTCGAAGCCTGCCTGCGTGAAGATCCCATCCAGCCCCTCCTCCTCGGCCTGCTTCTTGACGCGCATGGAGCCGGGGACGACGAGGGCGCGGATTCCCTCTTTGACTCTGTGGCCTTCGAGGACTCGGGCAGCCGCTCTCAGGTCCTCGATGCGGGCGTTGGTACACGAGCCGAGGAAGACGGTGTCTACCTCGATCTCCCTTATGGGGGTCCCGGGCTCGAGGTCCATGTACTTGAGAGCCCGCTCGTGGCCGTCAGTCTGGGGCTCGGGGACCTCCCCGTCGAGCGGGACCGTCTGCGCCGGCGTCGTCCCCCACGAGACGTAAGGGACGAGGTCTTCCGCCTGTATGACGACCTCTTTGTCGAACTGGGCGCCCTCGTCGGTCGGGAGCTTCTTCCACTCCTCGACGGCCCTCTCCCAGTCCTCGCCCTTTGGGGCGTATTCTCTGCCCTCCAGGTACTCGAAGGTGGTCTCGTCGGGGGCTATGAGGCCGGCGCGCGCTCCGCCCTCGATGGACATGTTGCAGACGGTCATGCGGCCCTCC
>JARDZQ010000421.1 GCA_029240775.1 Rubrobacteraceae bacterium
CCTATTCGGATCTACCAGACCGGCTCCACGACCGCTGGCCCGCTATTCTCGAAGAGCAAACCCTGATGAAGCACTACTAGCGGAGCTTCGGCAGGATCTCCTTCTCGTAGAACCCGAAGAAACCCTCCTGCTCGGGGCCTATCTGCTGCACGTAGACTTCGTCGAAGCCCGCATCTATGTATTGGCGGATGGACTGGAGGTGATTCTCGGGGTCGGGCCCGCAGGGTACGGCCCCGCCTACCATCTCCTCGGTTACAAGCGAGGACGCCTGCTCGAAGTGCCTAGGGGTGGGAAGTTCCTGGGCGAGCTCGCCGGGTAACAGCTCATTCGGCCAGAGCCGGTGCGCAGTCTTGCGCGCCTCTGCCTCGTCCTCGCTCCAGCAGACCTTCGTTCCGGCGTGGGCGGGCTTATCCCCGCCGCCCGACTCCCTGAAGAGGGAGAGCATCTCGGCGTCGGGAGCGGTGTGGCAGTAGCCGTCGCCGATGCGCCCCGCCAGCCGCGTGGACTTGGGGCCGAAACCGGAGATCAAGACGTCCGGCGGCTCGTCTGGCAGGGTGTAGACGCGGGCATTCTCCACGGTGTAGTGTTTGCCGTGGTGGCTCTTCGTGCCCCCCTCCCAGAGGAGGCGCATCACCTCGATAGCCTCTTCGAGCATCTCCAGCCTCACGTTTGTCCGCGGCCAGCGGTCACCGAGTACGTGCTCGTTCAGGTTCTCGCCCGTACCGACACCAAGGGCGAAGCGTCCGTTCAGCATCACCTTCGAGGTCGCCGCCGCCTGGGCGATGATCGCCGGGTGTATGCGCATCGTGGGGCAGGTCACGCCGGTAGTCACGGGCAGCGAGGTCACCTGGGATAGCCCTCCTATCACAGACCACACGAACGGGCTGTCGCCCTGCTCGTCGTTCCAAGGGTGGTAGTGGTCCGAGATCCACAACGCCTCGAAGCCGGCCGCCTCGGCCATCTTGGCCTGCTCGATTAGCTCCCCGGGACCCCACTCCTCGCAGGAGAGAAAGTAGCCTATCTTCGACACGCGTGAAACCTCCAAAAACTCCGAGTTCTGCCCGACAAGACGCCGCTGACCTGGTATACCCCGGCGCGGAGAAACCTACTCGGAGAAGCGCCGTGAGCCGCCGGTTCCTGACCCACCTGGCGGGGGTACGTGTACGGAGGCGGAGGTCGCGAGAGGAGGGCCATGAGCGATAGCCGGGGAGCCCGGGACATCTGTCCAACCGCTCTGGTCTGTTTCTATTACCTGAGCGGCTGGGTATAGACCGCTGCACTAGTCGACCTTTTCGGGAACTGGGGCTCCGCCGGAGCAAGGTCGCTCGTAGGCCGGAATGTAAAGGAACCGCACGTAACTCGACCGCCGGACGAGGCGGCGGAAAGGCAGGTGAGGGAGATGTCGGAGGCCAGGGAGATCCAGGCCCCGCGGGGCAGGCTCGGGGTCCTGATGCCGGGGATGGGGGCGGTGGCGACCACCTTTATCGCCGGGGTCGAGCTCATAAAAAAGGGCCTCGCCGAGCCGATCGGTTCCCTCACGCAGCTCGGCACGATCCGGCTCGGCAAGCGCACCGAGGACCGCGTGCCGAAGATAAAGGACTTCGTGCCGCTGGGCACCCTCGAAGACCTGGTCTTCGGCGGCTGGGACGCCTTCCCAGACGATGCCTACGAGGCCGCTACGGTCGCTGGGGTGCTGGAGAAGGAACACTTGGGCGCCGTGCGGGACGATCTGAAGACGATAGAGCCCTTCCCGGCGGTCTTCGACCCGCGCTACGTCGCGAAGCTGGAGGCCACACACGTCAAGGATTTTTCATCCTTGCGCGAGGCCGCCGAGCTCGTGCGCGAGGATATCCGCTCGTTCAAGGTACGGCACGGTCTGGATAGGGCTGTCATGGTCTCTTGCGCCTCCACGGAGAGCTATCTGCAGCCGCAAGAGGCGCACTTCTCTATAGAGAAGTTCGAGGAGGCGCTTGACGCTTCGGATGCGGCGATCTCGCCGGCCATGGTCTACGCCTACGCCGCGATCATGGAGGACGTCCCCTACGCCAACGGCGCGCCTTCGCTCGCCGTGGACATCCCCGCCCTGACCCGACTGGCGGACGAGAGGGGCGTCCCGGTTGCGGGCAAGGACTTCAAGACCGGGCAGACGTGGATGAAGACCATCGTCGCCCCCGGCCTCAAGGCGCGGATGCTCGGCCTCAAGGGCTGGTACTCGACCAACATCCTTGGCAACAGGGATGGTGAGGTCTTAGACGATCCAGAGAGCCTCAAGAGCAAGGAGCTCAGTAAGCTCTCGGTGCTGGACTACATATTGCAGCCCGAGCTCTACCCCGAGCTCTACGGTGAGGTTTCCCACCTCGTCAAAATCAACTACTACCCGCCCCGCGGCGACGCCAAGGAAGGGTGGGACAACATAGACATCTTCGGCTGGCTCGGCTACCCGATGCAGGTAAAGATCAACTTCCTGGCAAGGGACTCTATCCTCGCAGCCCCTATAGTCCTGGATCTCGCGCTGTTCATCGACCTGGCCCATAGGGCTTCGATGAGCGGCATCCAGGAGTGGCTCTCGTTCTACTTCAAGAGCCCGATGGTGCTGCCCGAGCTCTACCCCGAGCATGACCTCTTTATCCAACTGATGAAGCTCAAGAACACCTTGAGGGCGATAAAGGGCGAGGACCTGATCACCCACCTTGGCCTCGACTACTACGAGTAGCGGGGAGATGGAGGGTACGATGAGGTCGTTGCCCCGGTTGCTGCTCGCTGTCGACTCCATCGAGGTCGGGGGCGCGGAGCGGCACGTCGTCGATCTGGCGTCCGCGCTGCGCCGCAAGGGCTACGGTGTAGAGGTCGCTTGCTCCGTCGCCGGCGAGCTCGCGGAGCCGCTGCAGGCGGCGGGGGTGCCGGTCTGGTCGCTGACGAGGCGGCTCGTCAAACGACGCGTAAGCCCG
>JARDZQ010000422.1 GCA_029240775.1 Rubrobacteraceae bacterium
TCCTCCGAATCGAACCCCGCCTTCCGAAAGGCCTCGCGCACGAAGTGGGCGATGAGCTGCCTGTTGGCGAAGGCGAAGTTCGCCGCAGAGGCCATAGCCGCGAGATACTCCTCACCCTCCGGGCTCTCTATGGGGGCCGCGGCGAGCTGTCTGTCTACCAGCTCGACGCCATAGCGCGGGGCCGCCCCGATAAAGCGCTCGACGTAGTCGGTGCAGACCTGGTGCCCGAGACCCCGCGAGCCGGAGTGGATCAGGACCGTCACAAGACCCTCGCGCAGCCCGAAAGCCTCCGCAGCCTGCCCGTCGTAGACCTCATCGACGTACTGCACCTCGAGGAAGTGGTTGCCGGAGCCTAGAGTGCCGAGCTGTGGCAGCCCCCGCTCGTAGGCCCGCGCGGAGAGAGATTCGGGGTCCGCGCCCTGGAGCCTGCCGCCGGACTCGATGTGCCCGAGGTCCTCGGGCCTTCCGCATCCTCGCTCGACCAGCGATGCCGCCCCCTCCACCAGGACCTTCTCGAGCTCGCCCTGGCTCATCCGGAAATCCGTGCGGCCCCTGCCCATCCCCGAGGGGACCGCCTCGAAGAGCGCGTCCGCCAGGCGCCCCTTGCGCCGCTCCAGCTCCGGGCGCTCGATCTCAGAGCTCAGAAGCCGTACCCCGCAGTTGATGTCGAAACCTACACCGCCAGGGCTCACCACTCCACCCCTCTGCGGGTCGAACGCGGCGACCCCGCCGATCGGGAAGCCGTAGCCCCAGTGGATGTCGGGCATGGTGAGCGCGGGCTCGACGATGCCGGGGAGCGTCGCTACGTTCTTGAGCTGCTTGAGGGAGGCGTAGTCCTCGGCCTCGAGGTCGGCGAGGATCTTCCCGGAGGCGTAGAACTCAGAAAGACGCTCGAAGTTCATGTTCTCTCCAACAAGTGTCAGACGTCGAGTATCACCCGCGCGCGCCAGCCACCGTCTCCGGAGACCACCTCCAGACCGTGGAAGGTCGCGCTCTTGATCTCACCCTGCCAGCCGTAGTCTTCCAGCCGTAGGGGGACTCCGGCCAGTCGTGCCTCGAGCTCGTAGCCCGCTTTACCGGCCTCCCTGACCTCGAGCCCGGCGCCCGCCGGGACGAAGCCCGCGTCCTGGATGAGGTAGAGGAGCTCGTTCAGCCAGCGCACGAGGAGCGTCTCACGGTCGGGGGCCGCGAGCAGAACCTCCCGCTCCTCCGGGCCATCCTCCGGGGGGCGCTCGAAGACGACCATGAGCAGCGCCCGGCGCGCCTCGTCGAAGAGGCCCCCGAGCGTCGGGGCCGAAATCTCGAACCCCACGTCTGCGGTGTGATCCAGCATCACTATCACGCCGGCGCTCCACGGTCGTCCTCTCCCACCGCAGATTATCTCATGGGGCGACCCCCGCGCCTATATCGTTACGTAGGCACCAAGGTACACAAACCACACGGAGTTGAGCACCGATCACGATACGTTGGCACGCGTACGTCGCCCAGGGCTTGCTTGACCCCCCGCAACATGGAATTCTTACGGTCGGGAAGAGACGCGAGCGCGAGGGAGCGAGGATGGGAGAGTATGGGGTCGTCTTCCAGAACGAGCCGGTAGACGTGAGCAGGGAGTTCACCCGCCAGGAGAACCACTTTTTCGTGGGCTCGAAGGTCTCCGATTTCGACCCGCGCTCCGTCTCGGGCCGGATACTGTGGAAGGGCCGCTCCATGAAGCAGCGCGTCTCCTACCATCAGCTAACGCTCCAGCTCGAGGACTACAAGGTGTGGGAAGACCTCCCGCCCGAGGAGTACCAGGATGACCAGGCACTGCCTTTCTCCCTCTCCTTCGTGACCCCGAGGACCCTGCGCCTGGACGCGCGGCCGAAGCCCCCTCCCCTAGACGAACCCTCCCTCATGCTCACCGGGGACCCGCCGACCGACGATTCCTGGGAGGTGAGCGGGGACGAAGCAAGGACCATCTACGCTGGCCCGCATGGCTCGGTGACGGTCCACACGGACCCGGTGCGCTTAGAGTTCCGGGACGCCTCAGGAGAGCTCCTGACCCGCACCTGGAACCTCGCTGACACGATGGGTGTTGTCAACACGAGGCCCACGCCCTTCTGTTTCGTGCGCAACGCCTCGAACCTGCGCCGGCACATAGCGGCGACCTTCACCCTCTCCCCCAACGAGAAGCTCTTCGGCTGTGGGGAGTCGTTCACGCGCCTGGACAAGCGTGGCCAGAAGCTCGTGTTGTGGACCTACGATGCCTACAGCACCCAGACCCCGAACATGTACAAGCCGGTACCCTTCTTTATGAGCAGCCGCGGCTACGGCATCTTCGTCCACACCAGCTCCCCTCTGACGCTCGACCTCGGCGGCTCGTACGCGGAGGCGAACGTCATCTACCTCGGGGACGACACACTCGACCTGTTCTTCTTTATGGGCTCGCCGAAGGAGATCCTCTCAGAGTACACTGCCCTCACGGGCCGTGCCCCAACCCCGCCCCTGTGGACCTTCGGCCTCTGGATGGGCCGCGAGAGCTACTCCTCCGAAGAAGAGACCCGCGAGGTCGCGAGCAGGATGCGCAAACAACGTATCCCATGCGACGTCATCCACCTGGATACGGACTGGACCGAGGTTCCCCACCGCTGCGACTTCGAGTTCTCCCCCACGCGCTTCCCGAGCCCCGAGAAGATGCTCTCCGATCTGAAAAGAGACGGTTTCCGGGTAAGCCTGTGGCAGCTCCCTTACCTCAACCCGAACAACAAGCTGCACGCGGAGGTGATCGAGGAAGGCTACGCGATCCTGAGCGCGAACGGCAAGCCCCCGGTGGACGACGCCGTCCTCGACCTGAGCAACGCCGACGCCGTCTCCTGGTACCAACGGAAGCTAGGGAACCTCCTGGAGAAGAGCGCGGGCATCTTCACCGCAGACTTCGGCGAGGCTGCCCCCCTCTCCGGCATCTACCACGGGAGGGGCAGCTCCATCCAGGAGCACAACCTCTACCCTCTGCGCTACAACAGGGCGGTCGCCGAGATCACGGAGCAGATCACCGGCAACGGCGCCATCTACGCCCGCAGCGCCTGGGCCGGCAGCCAGCGCTACCCACTCCACTGGGGCGGCGACCCTGAGAACACGGACGGCGCGATGGCCGGAACCTTGCGCGGCGGCCTCTCTTTAGGCCTGTCGGGGTTCTCGTTCTGGAGCCACTTTATTGGAGGCTTCGCCTACCCGAGCCCCGAGAACCTCTACCGCCGGTGGCTGGCCTTCGGCGCGCTGTGCTCTCACGCTCGCTGCCACGGCGCGCCGCCTACGGAGCCGTGGGAGTACGGCGAGGAGTTCACCGACGACTTCCGGCGCACCGTGGAGCTCCGCTACCGGCTCATGCCCTACGTCTACGCGCAGGCGAAGCTGGCTTCCAGGGAAGGCCACCCCATGGTGCGCGCTCTCTTCTTCGAGTACCCCGAGGATCGGACCTCCTGGCTCGTCGAGGACCAGTATCTCTTCGGAACCGACCTCCTCGTCGCGCCGCTCCTGGAGAGCAAGTCGGTCCGCGACGTCTACCTGCCGCCGGGGCCCTGGACCGACTACCAGACCGGCGAGACGTTCGCGGGCGAGCGGTGGCACGGCATCAGGGCCGGCGAGGTCCCCGCTATCTTGCTCGTCCGGGGCGGCGCGGCGATCCCCCACATCCAGCTCGCCCAGTGCACCGACCGGATGGACTGGAGCGAGATAGAGCTCGCGGTCTACGGCGTGAACTCCTCCACCGCCGAGGGCCTTTTCTGCCTGCCCGAAGACGGCGAGCTGTGCCGCCTGC
>JARDZQ010000423.1 GCA_029240775.1 Rubrobacteraceae bacterium
GCCTTCGGGATCACCGGCTGATGGGCGAGCTGCGCCTCGGCGTGGACGTCGGCGGAACGTTCACGGACCTCGTGGCCCTGAGCGAAGGCGAGGTGGTGACGGCGAAGGTCCCCTCGACGCCGCGAGATCAATCGGTCGGCGTGGTGAACGCCGTGGAGATCTCGGAGGTGGAGGCCGGCGCCGTTACCGCCCTCGCCCACGGGATGACGGTCGCGACAAACGCCCTGCTCGAGCGCCGCGGGGCCCGGACGGCCCTCGTGACGACGGAGGGTTTCCGCGACGTGCTGGAGATAGCACGCCAGAACCGCCCCTCCCTCTACGACCTCTCCGCCGACCGCCCGCCCCCTCTCGTCCCGCGTGAGCTGCGCTTCACGGTAGAGGAGCGGATGGGGCCCGAAGGTGAGATCGAACCGCTCGAGGAGGCCGGTCAGGAAGGTGTGATCTCCTCCATCAAAGAAGCAGAGGTCGAGGCCGTCGCCGTGTGCCTCCTTTTCGCCTTTATGCACCCGGAGCACGAGAAGAGGGTGGGCAAGGCGCTGAGGGAGGCGCTCCCAGGCGTCCACGTCTCTTTGAGCAGCGAGGTGCTCCCCGAGTTCAGAGAGTACGAGCGCTTCTCGACGACGGCCGCCGACGCCTACCTCGCGCCCAAGCTCGCCGCCTACCTCAAGAACCTGGCTGGCAAAGCGCAGGAGGGCGGGGTTCCGTCGCCCCTGATCATGCAGTCCTCGGGCGGCGTGGTGCGGATAGACGACGCGATCTCCGACGCCGCGGGCTGCCTCCTCTCGGGGCCCGCGGGCGGAGTCGTAGGCGCCGCCTACGTCGGCTCTTTGGGGGGCTACGAGGACCTCCTGACCTTCGACATGGGCGGGACGAGCACGGACGTGGCCCCGATCATCGGCGGCGAGGCACAGACGACAACGGAGACGGTTGTCGCGGGGGTGCCGATCAAACTTCCCATGGTGGACGTCCACACCGTGAGCGCCGGCGGCGGCTCGATAGCCTGGGCTGACGCTGGTGGCGCTCTGCGCGTCGGCCCCCACTCGGCGGGCGCCGAGCCCGGACCGGCGGGCTACGGCAAGGGCGGCGAGGAGCCAGCCGTCACCGACGCCAACCTGTTCCTCGGCTACCTGCACGATGGAGCGGAGCTGGGCGGCGAGGTCGTGCTGCGCCGGGATCTCTCGGAGAAGGCCCTGAACGCTCTGGGCGAGGAGCTAAGCCTGGACGCGCAGGAGGCGGCACTCGGCATCGTGCGGGTGGCCAACGCAGAGATGGTGCGGGCCCTGCGCGTGATCAGCGTCGAGCGTGGCCTCGACCCGCGCGAGTTCGCCCTGCTGGCCTTCGGCGGCGCCGGCGGGCTGCACGCCTGCTCTCTGGCCGAGGAGCTCGGCATGCAGACCGTTCTCGTCCCCCGCGCGGGCGGGGTGCTCTCAGCCCTCGGCCTCGCCATCTCCGACCTCAGACGCGACTACGTGCGCCCTTACCTCGCGCCCCTGGACGAAGTTGACGCCGGTGGGTTCGAAGAGAGGTTCGCGGAGATGGAGAACACCGCCTCGGAGGACCTCGAAGGCTCCGAGTACACCCGCCGGGCGGATTTGCGCTACGGAGGACAGTCCTTCGAGCTCACCGTCGAGTCCGAAGGCCTGCAGAAGCTCGAGGAGCGCTTCCACGCGGCCCACGAGCAGCGCTACGGTTACAGGATGGACGACGAGCCCGTAGAGCTCGTGAACCTGCGCCTCGTCGCCACCGTCCCGGTCGAGAAACCCGAGCTCGACGAGCCAGCGGCGCAGGGCGAGGCCGTCTCGGAGCGCCGGGAGGCGAACTTCGACGGGGAGTGGCTGGAGGTGCCCGTCTACGACCGCGAGCGGATGGGCGAGGGCTCCGGGGTAGAGGGGCCTGCGATAGTCGAGTTCAAGGAGTCCACCTGCGTCGTGCGGCCCGGCTGGGGTGGAAGCGTGGACGGCGTGGGAACGCTAATCCTGGAGAGCAAATGAGCGAGACGAGGCTAGATCCGGTAACGCTCTCGGTCCTGGCGAGCGCGCTCGCGGGGATCGCCGAGGAGATGGGGGCGGTCCTGATCCGCGGCTCCTACTCCTCGAATATCAAGGAGCGGCGCGACTGCTCGACCGCCCTCTTCGACGAGGGAGGGAACATGGTCGCCCAGGCCGAGCACATCCCCGTCCACCTCGGCGCGATGCCCGAGGCGGTCGCCGCCGTCATGCGCCGCGACCCGGAGCCCGGCGACGTCTTCGCCATAAACGACCCCTACTCGGGCGGGACGCATCTACCCGATATAACCCTCGTCTCGCCGGTAGCTTACGAGGGAGAGATCCTCGGCTACGCCGTCACGCGCGCGCACCACTCGGACGTCGGCGGGATGCGCCCCGGGTCCATGCCCTCCGACTCGCGTGAGATCTTCCAGGAGGGTGTGATCATCCCCCCGGTGAAGCTCGTCCGGGGTGGCGAGTATGTCTCGGACGTACTCGACCTGCTGCTCGCCAACGTCCGCACCCCCGACCTGAGGCGCGGCGACCTGCGGGCCCAGATCGCCGCGAACAACATCGCCGAAGAGCGCGTCGGAGAGCTGATCGAACGCCGCGGCAAACGGGTGGTCCTCGCCGCCTTCGAGGAGGTAGTCTCCTACGCCGAGCGGCGCACCCGCGAGGCGATCCGGGACCTGCCCGTCGGGAAGCACGGGGCCGAGGACTTCATGGAGGGTGACGGGATAGTAGACGAAGACATCCCCATAAAGGCGACCGTCGAGATCACTGGCGACGCTATCACGATAGACTTCGAGGGTACCGCAGAGCAGGTTCGCGGCAACGTGAACTGCCCGCTCCCCGTTACCCGCTCGGCGTGCTACTTCGCCCTGCGCGTCCTCCTCCCCAAGGACATCCCGGCCAACGCCGGCACCTACGCACCACTCGA
>JARDZQ010000424.1 GCA_029240775.1 Rubrobacteraceae bacterium
AAAGGGGTAGGCGTAGATCTGGCCGTGCGGGTGGTGGAGCGTAACGCCGATGGCCTCGCCCTTGTTCTCGAAGATGAAAACGTAGTCCACGTAGCCAAGAGAGCCGAGCTCCTCGTAGCGGTCGGCCCACACCTCGACGAGGTTGCGGATACGCCGCTCGCTCATCCCGGCCAGAGTTGTGCCGTGTTCGTCCGAGTAGAGGACGACCTCGCAGACTCCCCGCCCCGGGGCGGTGGGTGCGAGCGTGCTACCCGGCTCGTCGGGGTCCGGCGCGTCAGGCTTGAGAGAAGGGAACTTGTTCTCGAAGACCACGATGTCGTAGGACTCGCGCGGGACCTCCGTCGGGAAACCACCCGGCTTCGTGGGGCAAAGTGGGCAGTACTCGGCAGGCGGCAGGAACGTACGGTCCTGGCGGTGGGTGGCGTAGGCGACCCACTCACGAAGCGTCGGATCCCAGCGCAGCTGGTTCAACTTTCCTCTTTCTCTCCCGACTCTTCGCCCTCGTCATCGAAATCGTAGAAGATGATATACCGACCGTCTTCCTTGATACTGCGTTCCTTGTTCACCGCGTTGCCCATCCTGTGACCTTCCGCGTCGCGGCATGATACGCCTGCACTACCGGGGTCTCGATACGTAGGAATCCGCCTTCAAAGTCCGGCTCAAAGGTCCTCCGGCGGGATGCGATGAGGGCCCCTGGCGAGGCCTGCGTCCTCACATCGAAGGCGAGAGCCCACTCTCCGTTCAGGTTCGCCCACTTGGGGCGCCGGAACTGGGGACGAGGGTACTCCGGGCGTGGTACGGTGCCGGCCTCTCCGCTACCAGAGATGGTGGACCTCCGGGCGAACGTGGTGGTCGTAGATCCTTCGGATCCGCTCCATCGTCTCCTCGGAGAGGGGTGGCATAGTTGCGGCGGCCACATTGTCCTCGACCTGCTCGGGACGCTTCGCGCCGGGGATAGCGCAGGAGACCGCGGGGTGCATCAGGATCCAGCGCAGAGCCAGTTGCGCCAGCGTATACCCCTCTGGCACCAGTTCCTTCAACTCCTCCGCGGCCCGCAGGCCGGTCTCGAAGTTCACGCCGGAGAAGGTCTCGCCCCGGTCGAAGGCCTGGCCCTCGCGGTTGAAGTTGCGGTGATCGTCGGCTGAGAACTCGCGCTCGGCGCTCATCTTCCCGGAGAGGAGGCCGCTCGCGAGCGGGACACGGGCGAGGATGCCTATGTTCCGTTCCTCCGCAAGCGGGAAGAACTCCTCGGCGGGTTTCTGGCGGAAGATGTTGAAGATAATCTGGACGGTCTTCACGCCGGGGTAGTCGAGCGCCATCCGCGCCTCCTCGACCTTCTCGACGCTGACCCCGTAGTTCTTTATCTTCCCTGCCTCCTGCAGACGGTCCAGCGCCTCGAAGGTCTCGTCCTGCCGGTAGGCCTCGGTCGGCGGGCAATGTAGCTGGAGGAGGTCGAGCGCTTCTACGCGCAGGTTCTCGAGGCTCCGCTCGACGAAAGCGGAGAGATGATCGTGGTCGTAGCCTTCGGGGGTGTGGGGATCGAGGCGGCGCCCGGCTTTGGTGGCGACGAAGACCTCATCTCCCGCTCTCTCCCTGAGCAGTTTACCGATGAGCCTCTCGCTGCGGCCGTCGCCGTAGACGTCGGCGGTATCGAGGAGGTTGACGCCGAGGTCTAGCGCTCTGTTCAGCGCGGCGTAGGAGTCCTCGTCGCTAACCTCTCCCCACTCGCTCCCGAAGGCCCAGGTCCCGAGGCTGATCTCCGAGACCCGCATCCCCGTCTCTCCCAGATTGCGATACTCCAAGTCTACCCCTTTCCAGGCGCCGGGAAGCTAATCCTCCAGACCGTTGCGCTCGATTACCTCTGTGTACCAGCGGGCGCTCGCCTTGGGGATGCGCCGCTGGGTGTCGTACTCCACGAAGACGATGCCGAAGCGTTTGGAGTAACCCAGGGCCCACTCGAAGTTGTCCAGCAGCGACCACACCAGGTAGCCGCGCAGGTTTAAGCCCCGCCGCATCGCGTCGTGCGCGGCACGGAAATGCGCGTCGAGGTAGGAGATGCGCTCCCGGTCGTCCACCTCGCCCTCAGGGTCCACGTAGTCGTAGACGGCGCATCCGTTCTCGGTTATGTAGATGGGTACCTGCGTGTACTCCTCGTGCAGGCGCACGAGGAGCTCTGTCAGGCCGTCGGGCTCGACGGGCCAGCCCATCGCGGTCGTCTCGACGCCCTCCGGCAGGACGGTCGTCGCGTTGAGGTCAGGGTAGGGCTCCGCGGTCTTCAGCCCCGAATCGTTGTGCCCGTCCACGACGGTCTTGCGGTAATAGTAATTGACGCCGAGGAAGTCGATGGGCCGCGAGATGGTCTCGAGGTCGCCATCGCGGACGAAGGCGAAGTCACTCGCGCCTGCGTACTGCTCCAGCATGTCCTCAGGGTAGCTCCCGCGGAAGAGAGGGTCGAGGTAGAGACGGTTCGTGTTACCGTCCACCCGCCGGGCGGCCTCTGCGTCCGCCGGATCTCCGCTTGCGGCCCGTACGGAGGAGAAGCTGAGGGTGACGCCCAGCTGATTGTCGTGTCCTGCGGAGCGCATGACTTCGAGCGCGAGGCCGTGGCCGAGCAGAAGGTGGTGGGTGGCGGCGAGCGCCTTGGAGGTGTCCTTGTGACCCGGCGCGTGAACCCCCTTGGCGTGGCCCATCCAGGCGATGACCCAGGGCTCGTTCAGCGTGATCCAGAACCCAACAGAGTCCGCGAGCGCCTCGTACACGATGCCGGCGTACTCGGCGAACCGCTCGCTGGTAATCCGGCTCGTCCACCCGCCCCTGTCTTCCAGCGCCTGCGGCAGGTCCCAGTGGTAGAGGGTGGGCATCGGCTCGATGGAGCGTCGCCTCAAGCCCTCTACGAGCCGCCGGTAGAAGTCCAGGCCCTTCC
>JARDZQ010000425.1 GCA_029240775.1 Rubrobacteraceae bacterium
GGAGCACTCCGTCGTGCTGGTGCGTGGCGGGCGTGTGAAGGACCTCCCGGGCGTCCGCTACAAGGTCGTGCGCGGGGCGCTGGACACCCTAGGCGTAAATGACCGCAAGCAGGGCCGTTCGAAGTATGGAACCAAGAGGCCGTAGGGGGGGAGACTAGATGCCGAGGCGAGCAGCACCACCGAAGAGAAAGATACCCGCCGATCCCGTCTACGGGAGCGTGCTGGTTCAACAGCTGATCAACAAGATCATGCTCGACGGCAAGAAGAGCGTCGCAGAGAAGATCGTCTACGATGCGCTCTCATTCGTCGAGGAGCGGACCGGCTCGAACCCGGTGACGGTCCTGAACAACGCCTTGGACAATATCCGGCCGCGCCTCGAGGTGCGCTCCAGGCGGGTCGGCGGCGCGACCTACCAGGTGCCGGTCGAGGTGAACCCCCGCAGGGCGAACACCCTCGCCCTGCGCTGGATGGTCGGCTTCGCCCGCGCGCGCCGCGAGAAGACCATGGGCCGCCGGCTGGCCGGGGAGATCCTGGACGCGAAGGACAACATCGGCTCTAGCGTGAAGCGCAAGGAAGATACCCACCGGATGGCAGAGGCCAACCGGGCGTTCGCACACTACAGGTGGTGACGAGGAAACGATATGGCTGTACAGGTAGCTAAAAAGACCCCGCTGCGCCGGGTCCGGAATATCGGGATCATGGCGCATATCGACGCGGGGAAGACGACGACGACAGAACGTATCCTGCTCTATACCGGCCTGACCCACAGACTGGGCGAGGTTCACGACGGTAACGCCGTTATGGACTGGATGGCCCAGGAGCGCGAGCGCGGTATCACTATCACCTCCGCCGCAACTACCGTGTTCTGGGGCGGTACCGGCGAGTCGAAGAACGGTAAGGACGGCTCGCGGGAGGGCCTTCATACCCGCATCCCGGAACAATACCGTATCAATATTATAGACACGCCCGGACACGTGGACTTCACTGTCGAGGTAGAGCGCAGTCTGCGGGTGCTTGACGGGGCGATAGCCCTGTTCGACTCGGTGGCGGGTGTGGAGCCGCAGTCGGAGACGGTATGGCGGCAGGCGGACAAGTACGGAGTTCCGCGCATAGCGTTCGTCAACAAGATGGACAGGATCGGGGCCGACTTCTACAGGGCGGTCGAGACGATGCACGAGCGGCTCGGGGCCAACGCGGTACCGGTACAGTTGCCGATCGGGGCCGAGTCGGAGTTTCGGGGCATCGTGGACCTAGTCGAGATGAGTGCGATCCTCTACAAGGACGACCTTGGTGCCGAGTGGGAGGAGACCGAGATCCCGGCCGGGATGCAGGATCTGGCCGAGGAGTACCGAGAGAAGCTGCTCGAGGCGATCGCCGACCAGGACGAGGAGCTCATGGTTATGTATCTGGAGGGCGAGGAGATCGAGCCCGACCAGATTCGCGAGGCGATCCGCAAGGCTACGCTCGAGATAGAGATGACCCCCGTCTTCTGCGGCTCGGCGTTCAAGAACAAGGGTGTACAGCCGCTTCTGGACGGCGTCGTGGACTACCTGCCGAGCCCGCTCGACGTGCCCCCGATACAGGGCATCACGGCGGACGGCGAGGAGGTTACGCGCGAGGCTGACGAGAGCGCCCCGCTAGCCGCTCTAGCCTTCAAGGTGCAGTCTGACCCGCACGTCGGGCGGTTGACGTTCATGCGGGTGTACTCCGGGACGCTCAGGGCCGGCTCCTACATCATGAACACGACCAAGGGCCAGCGCGAGCGCGTAGGGCGCCTCTTGCAGATGCACGCCAACTCGCGCGAGCAGCGCGACGAGGTCTACGCCGGCGAGCTGGTGGCGGCCATCGGTCTCTCCAAGACCGGGACGGGCGACACGCTGGTTGCGGCGGACGATCCCGAGCAGATCGTGCTCGAGGAGATGATCTTCCCCGAGCCGGTCATCGACCAGGCTATCGAGCCGAAGACGAAGGCCGACCAGGAGAAGTTGAGCGCCGCCCTGCAACGTCTCGCGGAGGAAGACCCGACCTTCACGGTTCGGGGCGACGAGGAGACGGGGCAGACGGTCATCGCCGGCATGGGCGAGCTGCACCTCGAGATCATCCTGGACAGGCTCTTGAGGGAGTTCCGGGTCGACGCGAACATCGGCAAGCCGCAGGTCGCGTATAGGGAGACCGTACGTCGGCGGGCCGAGAACGTCGAGGGCCGCTTCGTCAGGCAGACGGGCGGTCGCGGCCAGTACGGCCACGCCGTCATCAACATCGAGCACAACGACGAGGGCGGCTACGAGTTCGACAACAAGATCGTCGGCGGCGTGATCCCGAGGGAGTACATTCCGAGCGTGGACAAGGGTATCCAGGACGCGCTCGATAGCGGCGTTGTGGCCGGCTATCCGGTGGTGGACGTCAGGGTGGAGCTGGTCGACGGCTCCTACCACGAGGTCGACTCCTCGGAGATGGCGTTCCAGATCGCGGGTTCCATGGCCGCCAAGGAGGCTCTCAAGCGAGCCAACCCGGTCCTGCTCGAGCCGGTAATGGACGTGGAGGTAGTCGTGCCCGAGGAGTTTATGGGCGACGTCATGGGCGACCTCTCGTCCAGGCGCGGCCATATCCAGGGGATGGACTCCCGCAGCGGCGGGCAGGTCATACGCGCGATGGTGCCACTCTCCGAGATGTTCGGGTATGCGACCACCGTGCGCTCGAAGACCCAGGGCCGCGCGACGTTCACCATGCAGTTCGACCACTATGCCGAGGTGCCCAAGAGCATCGCGCAAGAGATAGCGGAAAGGTAGGAGAACGAGTTATGTCAAAAGGAGTCTTTGAGAGGACCAAGCCGCACCTCAACGTGGGCACCATCGGCCACGTAGACCACGGCAAGACAACCCTTACGGCAGCCATAACGA
>JARDZQ010000426.1 GCA_029240775.1 Rubrobacteraceae bacterium
TCCGTGAGCGTGCGCCTGGCGCCCTGCAGGGCGTTGTGCATCGTCTTGGTCACCGAGAAGAACTCTTTGTCGCCGGTTACGATCTTCCAGTCCGCGCTGAGGCCCAGGTCTCGCAGAAGGGGCACCTCGGAGCGCAGGATCTCCGCGACTCCGCCCCCGTAGGGCGTGGCGTTGAGGTGCAGGACGCGCGCACCCGCAAGGGACTCGGCCAGGGCTCGCAACCGCTCCACGGCCTCACGGCCGGCAGTCGCCTCGTAGTCCTCGATGGACTGCCTGCCGACGTCTACGCTCTCAAGCACTGCGAACCCCCTTGTCCTCGGCCTGCGTCACGCGGCCTGGGTCAGGTAGACGTCGCCCGCTTTGTCCTCCCCAGCGCCCTCGCGGCCCACGCCCGTGCCCTGTCCTCCTCTCCGGGTTCCAGCGGTCCCTCCGAACCCTCCACGAAGAAGCTCTCCGGCTCGGCGAGCAGTTTGCAGCCGAGATGGCGCAGGAGCTTGTGGATCTCCTTCGCAGCGGAGCCCGTGATCCAGCGTGCCCTCTCATAGCGCGTGTCGAAGGCGAGGGCCCGCACGCCCGCGAGCGTCCCTTCCGGGGTCCGCTCGAGTAGCTCTTTGACGGCGGCCGGCAAGCCATGCCGCTGCGTGGGAGCTCCGAGGGCCAAGAGATCCAAGCCCTCCTCGGCGAGCGTGGCTACGGAGCCGACCGGCGTCACGCGGGCCTCGCCGTGCTCGCCTAGGGCCTCGGCAACGGCGCGGGCTATCTTCTCGGTGTTACCGTATTCCGACTCATAGACGACCAGTGATCTCACTTCCGCCAACCTCCTTCGCTCGTGTCCCTTAGGACGCAGACGCCGAGACACCAGGCAAGATGCCGCTCACCAGTATCCTCTCTCGCGTCCTTACCGCGCTGTGTAACCCGCATCCACCAGATGGTAGCTACCCGTGATAAACGAGGCATCATCCGAGGCGAGGAAGACCACGAGGTTGGCTACCTCTTCGGAGGTGCCCAGACGCCCGAGGGCGTGTAGGGTAGCTATCTGTGCCTGAGCTTCCGCAGGAAGGTTTTCCTCTAGTAGAGGCGTGGAGATGAAGCCGGGGCCTACAGCGTTGATGCGCACCCCCTCCGCAGCGTGCTCGAGGGCAGCGGCCTTCGTCAAGCCAACGACGCCGTGCTTTGATGCGACGTAGGCAGGCGAGTTCTCGATACCGACGCTACCCAGCACGGAAGACATGTTGATAATGGAGCCGCCTCCCGCTCGGCCTATGGGATCGATCTCCGCGCGCATGCAGTAGAAGACGCCATCGAGGTTGACCGACATCACTCGCCGCCAGGCGTCCAGGTCGTACTGCCCGGTCGGCTGCGACGTCCCGCCGATTCCGGCGTTGTTGACGGCGATGCGAAGTGGACCGAGTTCTTCTTCAGCCCGCGCCACCATCGCCTCGACATCGTCCAGGTTGCTCACATCTGCGACGTGAGGGAGAGCGGTGCCTCCATTATTGGAGATAGAACCGGCAACGTTCTCTGCGCGTTCTTCATCCAGATCCACCACCAGCACAGCTGCGCCGTTAGAGGACAGCACGTGAGCACACGCTTCGCCGATCCCCGCTCCCGCTCCAGTAACGATCGCCGTACGCCCATCGAGTTCGTATCTCGCCATCTGACCTCCCTGTGTCGAGTGGGCCGCCAAAGAGAGGCGTCCCGAAACACCAGCAGATACGGCAAGTGTACAGGCAAACGAGAACTTGGAGTCACAGGGAGGTAACGCAATTGGTGAACGTGGCGAACGACCAAGCACCGCGTTCGTGTTCGCCTGGGAGAGGCTCATAAGCGGCATAGAATAGCGAGACCGGCGTGGACGAAGTGATAGACCGCTCCAGTAGCCGTGCAACCAACCATCTCATGCGGTCGCACGCCAGCGGCGCAGGGGTCAAGCTCGGCAGGTGCCGTTCGAGCAGCCCTCATCGATACCTATCGAACCCCGCGTGCTCGGGCTTTCTTTGCCCCCAAGCGGAGCGTTGGGTAGAAGATCGCGGCGAGCACAATTGGCAGCCAGAAGTTGAAGAGGCGGTAAGCGAGCACGGGAATTACGGTCACCGCCGGGCTAATGCCGAGCAAGGCGAACAGCGCGACGAGCACTCCCTCGGCTACGCCGAGACCACCCAGGGGCATGAAGGGCAAGGCCGCCACCACCTGCGCCAAGACGTAAGCTACGAGCATCTCCCCCAGCCCCACGCTCACGCCCAGCGCCGAGAAAACGAGGAGGAGGCACAGTGCGTCGAGGAGCCAGTGCCCGAAGGCCAGCGCGGCCAGCCCTGCAGATCGCATGGGATGTACCAACAAGACCCGTCCTGCCGCCTCGATCTCTCTGCGGAGAGCGGCGAGGAGGCGCTTCATCCATTCGTAGGTGGCCTCGCGAGACCAGCCTCGGCGCAAGAGACGCTGCGCCTGGTAGGTCAGCTCGCCCAGGTGGAGTTCCGCGTGGAAGGAGCGTGCGTGGGCAGCACGAGCGATGAGGACCACCCCGGCGAGGAAGATGAAGAGCGCGAGCACGGCCACCGCGACCCTCGGCGCGACGTCGCGGTGGAGCGTCAGGTAGATGAAGGAGGCCGCACAGAGGACGCCCAGGGCACCGTAGACCAGCAAATAGCTGACGGCCACGGCGACGCTTACGTCCTCTGCCTTCAGACCACGTCTTCTGAGCTCATCGAGGGTGATGCCGACCTGCAGGACCGCGCCCCCTGGCAGTAGCCGTCCCGCCTCATGGCCGGTTATGGCTAGTCGGAACACGAACCAGGGCCCGAGCCCGCTGCGGCGTCTCACTTGGAGGGTAGGTCTCATCCTAGAGCGGGTTGCGCGGTCACTGAACCATGCGACATCATGGATGCATGAA
>JARDZQ010000427.1 GCA_029240775.1 Rubrobacteraceae bacterium
CGCCGGCTCGCTCTTTGCCCGCTTCGCCTCTAGACAGGACAACGCGTTCGCCATGAAGGTCCTGGCGGCGCTGCGCGGCCAGTTCGGCGGGCACGCGATCAAAGAGGCGGCCACGGAGAGCGAGCAGTGATTTGCCGTCAGCTATCAGATCTCAGCGGTCAGCTTTTTCTAGGGGGATAACAGCCGAAGGCCGATAAGACGTCCATGAAGGATTTCAGGACGTTGAACGTATGGGAGAGAGGACACCGGTTGACGCTGGCGGTCTACAAAGCTACGGCTAAGTTCCCGCGAGACGAGTTGTACGGTTTGACGAGTCAGATTCGGCGGTCCTGCGTCTCTGTGCCGGTCAACATCGCGGAAGGCTGCGGTCGAGGGAGCGGCGCCGACCTGGCCCGCTTCCTGCAAATGGCCGCCGGCTTGGCGAGCGAACTCGAGTACCATAGTCTGCTGGCGGGCGAACTAGGACTGTTCGAAGACGCGGACCGGGAGTATCTCATCGAAGAAATAACGGAGGTCAAGCGCATGCTAGCTTCGTTCATAAAGAAGCTGAAAGCTGAGGGCTAAATGCTGTCCGCTGATAGCCTAAAGGACGAGCAGCGGCTGCCCCGCGTCCCCGAGCCGGGGGTCATGGTCATCTTCGGCGCCTCCGGGGACCTGACGCGCCGGAAGCTGATCCCAGCGCTCTACGACCTGGCCGCCCAACGTCGTTTGCCGATGGAGTTCGCCGTCGTGGGCGTCTCCCGCACGGAGATGAGCCACGACGATTTCCGCGAGAAGCTGCACGACGCCCTCGAAGAGCACCGCTCCGGGCAGATCAGCGAGGACGTCTGGGAGTCGTTCTCGAAGAGCATCTTCTACCTGCCCGGCGACTCGAAGAAGCCCGAGACCTACAAAGAGCTCAAGAACTTCTTGACCCGGCTAGACGACGAGCGAGGGTCGGAGGGGAACCGCATCTACTACCTCTCGTCGTCCCCCTCGCTCTTCCCGACGATAGTCGAGCACCTGGGCGGAGCCGGGATGAACCGGGAGGAGGACGGCGCCTACGCCAGGCTCGTCGTCGAGAAGCCCTTCGGGCGCGACCTCGAGAGCGCCAGGGAGCTAAACAGGAACCTCAGGCGCTACTTCGAGGAACACCAGATCTACCGCATAGACCACTACCTCGGCAAGGACACAGTCCAGAATATACTCGCCCTGCGGTTCTCCAACGGCATCTTCGAGCCCATCTGGAATCAGCACTACGTGGATCACATCCAGATCACCGTCGCCGAGGACATAGGCGTCGGTACCCGAGGCGCTTTCTACGAGGAGGCAGGGGCCCTGCGCGACATCGTGCAGAACCACGTGATGCAGGTCCTCTGCCTGACGGCTATGGAGCCGCCGGTAACCTTCGACGCCGAGTCGGTGCGCGAGGAGAAGGTGAAGGTCCTGAAGGCGGTCAGGCCCATCCCGGAGGACAGGGTCGAGGACTGCGCCGTGCGCGGCCAGTACGAGAGGGGGTGGGTCTTCGGGGAGGAGGTCAAGGGCTACGGCGAGGAGAAGGACGTCGCCCCCGACTCTAGGACGGAGACCTACGTTGCCCTCAAGCTCTTCGTAGACAACTGGCGCTGGGCTGGGACGCCCTTCTACATCAGGGCGGGCAAGAGGCTGCCAAAGAAGGTGACCGAGATCGCCATCCAGTTCGATCCCACGCCGCACACCCCATTCGCCCACGGCGAGACGCAGGGGCTCGAGCCCAACGTGCTCGTCATCCGCATCCAGCCCGAGGAGGGGATCTCGCTCAAGATCGGCGCCAAGGTCCCCGGCTCGGGGTTCGAGATCAGCTCGGTGAACATGGACCTCCTCTACGGCACGGCCTTCCTAGAAGAGGCACCGGACGCCTATCAGCGCCTCCTCCTCGACCTGATGCTCGGCGACCCGACCCTGTTTATCCGGGCGGACGAGGCCGAGGGCGCGTGGGGCATCCTCGAGCCCGTGATGCGCGCCTGGTCCCGGAGCAAAGAGGTCCCGCCATATCAGGCAGGCACTTGGGGCCCGCAAAAGGCCGACGAACTTATCGGGCGCGACGGCCGGAAGTGGAGGAGGCCGTGAGTAGGTATCAGGTATCAGGCCTCAGGTCGGCGATAGGGAGCGACCCGTGATCGAGGAGATCAGGAACTCCCCGGACCGCGGCCCGATGAGCGTCGAGCAGATAGAGCGCGAGCTGGGTCAGCTCCGCATGAACGACGACGGCACTCTGGGTCTCAGGGCGAGCGTCTTGAACCTCATCGTGGTGACCGATGAGGAGTCGGCGGGAGAGATCACGCGCTCCGTCTCGAACATAGCGGGCCGCTACCCCTCTCGGGCGATAGTCCTGATCTCCGACCCCGAAGCGGGAGAGGCGAACCTGGACTTCCAGCTCTCCGCCTTCTGCAGCGTCCGCGGCGGGGGCGGCGCCCAGGTCTGCGCCGAGCAGGTCACGATACACGCCGAGGGATCTCCGGCCGAGCATCTCGAGAGCCTCGCCGGGCCGCTCCTGATTCCCGACCTCCCCGTCTTCCTGTGGTACCCGGGCCCGTTCTCGCCCTCCTCGCCGGAGTTCGCCGGGATAGCAGCCCTTGCGGACAGGATGATCCTCGACTCCGCCGCAGCAAGCGACTGCGAGCGCTCCTTGAGGGAGATCGCCGCCCTGCTCGAGGAGACACCGGCGGTCGGCGACCTGCAGTGGGTCCAGCTCTCGCCCTGGCGCTCGCTCACGGTGCAGCTCTTCTCCTCCCCGGAGCGGGCCGGGGAGCTGGAAAGGCTCACAAGGGTCGAGATCCAGCACGCCCCCGACGGGGAGTGCCGCGCCCTGCTGTTCGTGGGATGGCTGGCCTCTACTCTGGGCTGGAGCCTGGAGGAATCGACCCGGAC
>JARDZQ010000428.1 GCA_029240775.1 Rubrobacteraceae bacterium
CGAGGAGATGAGGCGCGTGGTGGAAGAGCAGCGCCTCGGCTACGCCGCGACCGTCTGCCCCGACGGTACGCCCAACCTCTCGCCCAAGGGCACCACAGCCTTCTGGGACGCCGATCGGCTCATCTTCGCCGACATCCGCTCGCCGGGCACGGTCGAGAACCTGCGCCGGAACCCGACGATCGAGATCAACGTCGTCGACCCCATCTCGCGCAAGGGGTACCGCTTCAAGGGCACCGGTATGGTGCTCACGGAGGGAGTCCTGTTCGACGAAGCCCTAGAATTCTACCGCGAGCGCGGGGTCGTCAACGAGATCTGGGCCGCCGTGCTCGTGGAGGTGGAGCGGGCCCTGCCGCTCACATCCCCTGCCTACGACCTGGGCGCGACCGAGGAGGAGGTGCGCGAGCGGTGGGAGCGCCACCATGAGGCGCTGCGCAAGGGCGAGCGAGGAGCACCCACGGGCGAGTGATCCCCTCCGTCTATACGGTACAGCTGGAGGTCCGCGCTCTCGTCGACTCGCTGGCCGGAGATCCCCACCGAACGCAGGCAAACGCATGAAAAGAGGAGCGCCTGAGGGATGAAGGCGATGATCGTCGGAGCCGGCATAGGAGGTCTCACGGCAGCCATCGCGCTGCGGAGGGCTGGCGTAGAGACTACCGTCTTCGAGCGCGCCGGCGAGCTCCGGGAGGTTGGCGCCGGGTTGCTCCTGGCAGCGAACGCCGTCAGGGCGCTCGGAGAGCTCGGCCTCTCCGAAAAGGTTCGCCGGCTCGGTACCCCTGCTTCGGCCGCCCGGATCCTCTCCTGGCGCGGGGAGACACTCACGGATGTGCCTGCAGACGAACTCGAGAAGAGGCTGGGCGCCCCCAGCGCCGCCGTCCACAGGGCCGACCTCCAAGGCCTCTTGCTGCGGGACCTTGGCGAGGAGAACGTGCGCCTGGGCGCGACGTGCTCGGGTTTCGAGCAGGACGAAGCGGGCGTTACGGCCCTCTTCGTCGACGGCTCGGAGGAACGCGGGGATGCCCTGATCGGCGCCGACGGCCTCAACTCCACGATCCGCACAAGCCTGTTCGGAGGGGAGAAGCCTCGCTACGCCGGCTATACAGCCTGGCGGGCGGTCGTCGAACCAAGCCATGAGTTACTCCCCTGGGGCGTGGGGTTCGAGTCGTGGGGGAGCGGAGCGAGGTTCGGCTGCGCCCACATAGGCGGGGGCAGAGTCTACTGGTTCGCCACCAGAAACGCTCCCGAAGGTGAGAAGGACGGCCCCGTTGGCAGCTCATCCGGACCCAAGGCCACCTTGATGAAGCTCTTCGGCGGCTGGCACCAGCCGGTGGCGGAGCTTATCGCGGAAACCGAGGAGTGCGAGATCCGGCGCGACGACCTCTACGACCGCGAGCCCCTGGACCGACCGTGGGGCGAAGGACGCGTCACGCTGCTCGGCGACGCTGCACACCCCATGACCCCGAACCTGGGGCAGGGAGCGTGCCAGGCCATCGAAGACGCCGTGGTGCTGGCCCGGTGTGTACGGGAGGTAGGAAAGGATGGGGTGCCGTCGGCGCTCAGGAGGTACGAGGACCTGCGCCGGGAGCGTGTGGCCTGGATCGTCCGCCGTTCCCGCGCGCTAGGGCGCGTAGGCCAGCTCGAGAACCCCATTTTGTGTCGGCTGCGCGACGTAGCACTCAGGGCGGTTCCGGACCGGATCCAGCTCCGGCAATTCGAGCGGGTGATGCTCTACAAAGAAAGGTCCGCTGTTCGATGACTGTGGCGGAGGTCCGTCTGATGCACCCGGAGGCGTCGAGAAGGTTGCTGGTCGCTGAACAGGGACCGAAGGGAATGGAGGAGTGATGTAGCAGGAAAACGTCGAGACCATCCGCGGCCTCTTCCGGGGGGTCGAAGAACGCGACCTGGAAGCCTACCTGGCAGTGGGCCATCCCGAGGTCGTGATCCGCGAACCGGATTCGCTCCCGTACGGCGGCGAATACCGTGGCCTGGATGGCTTGAGACGGCATGCCGCAGGCTGGATGCGGACCTGGGCAGCTCTGCAGCCCGGGAACGAAAGGAAGCTGGATGCGACCTTCATCGACGCGGGCGACCACGTGGTCGCACGTTGGAGGCTGAAAGCGAGGGCCCCCGATGGGGATGAAACGCTCGACATGCAGATGGTGGGGGTCTACGAGTTGAGCGACGGAAAGCTCGTGGGGGCGCAGATGTTCTACTCGGACACGGCGGCGGTGCTGCGGTTTCTCGAGAGCGCGGGGCGGGCGCGTCTGTAGCGAGCCGGGTTGCGCCAGGAAGTGAGGGAGGATCGGATTGTTCCACGAGTGGAGAAGGGAAGGATATCTTGTCAGCACCGACTCTGGCAGGCTGAATCTAGGGGTAATCCACAGCTTCCTGAAGGGTTCCTATTGGGCGCGAGACACGCACGCTGGAGGAGATGGAGCTCTTGCTCACCGAGTGAAACGGGCAACTACCTGGAGGACGGATCTGTCGCGACCCGTCGAGTGTCACGAGAGGTTCCCCGCCGTAGGCCGGCGCAGGAGGACTGCTCTTCTGAGTGCATTCGTCGCGGCGCTCCTATTGCCCAAGGGATGGTCGAGGAACTCGAAGACATGACCGGACGCCCTACCTACGACGCTGTGGTGGTAGGTGCCGGCCCCAACGGACTCGCGGCCGCCGTCGAGCTCGCCCGCAACGGCTGCTCCGTCGCCGTCGTCGAGGCCGAGAGCACGATCGGCGGCGGCGCCCGCTCCGCCGAGCTGACCCTCCCCGGATACGTCCACGACCTCGGCTCCGCCATCCACCCTTTTGGCTACGCCTCGCCGTTTTTCCGCTCGCTCCCCCTCGAAGACCATGGGCTGGAGTGGATACACCCTCCCGCGCCCCTCGCCCACCCT
>JARDZQ010000429.1 GCA_029240775.1 Rubrobacteraceae bacterium
AGAACGCTCCACACCACCACGTTGGCCGTCGGCTCGTTCTCCACGAGCGGCTCCGGCGGCCAGTTGTTAGTGTACGTGTAGTCCGTCCCGGGTCTCAAAGCCGACGCGGCCCACGCTGTCCAGGCGAAGTACGCCGTTAGCTGCCTGATGTCCTCGGGATCGCTTATCGCCTCCGGCCTGAGCCCGTACCTCGTGGTCGGCTCGCCGAAGTACCGTCCGTAGTGACCCCGCAATTCATCGAATGCTGCAGCCTGCGGCGCGGTGAACTCCAGCGTCCGCGTCTCGGGATCGTAGCGATTCTCCTTGAAGTCGGAGACGGTCTGCACCGCCGCCCGGTCGGAGCCCTCTCCCCCATAACTCTCGCGCACGGAGAGCGCTGAGCGGCGCAGATAATCGGCGGTGAAGTCGGGGCCGAGGTAGGCGCCGTGACCGAAGATGGAGCCGTACTGCATCAGGCCGTTCTTCAGAAAGACTCCCTGCCCGGCCCTCACGTCCTCGCCGGTGAAGACAACGTCGCCTTGGGGGTCCACGACCCGGTCCGGAATCGGAGGCTGCCCCGAGTACGTCCGGTAAGCCAGCAACCCGAGCACGAAGAAGCCGAATAAGACTACCAGAGCCACGGCCTGAACCCAGCCCTTTGAAACCAATAACTCGCGCCGCCCAGATCCCTGCTCCACCAGACACCTCCAGAAATCCCGGTCGGGACGGCGCCCCCACCTAACTATCACCAATTCGGTAATATAATTTGGGCGTCTCTACTGTGCAAGGATCGAGGGCTGAGTTCCTCTGGGGCACTAAGCTGCGTACAGGGGTATGATCACTGGCTGGAGGCCAGGTCGAGCTGGGGAGCACTTACGTGGTCAGACGAGCACCGGGTCCTTTGAGAGGCGACGTCGTGTTACGGGACGTGACCGAAGGCGACCTCCCCGTATTCTTCGAGCAGCAGCTGGACCGGGAGGCAAACCGCATGGCCGCCTCTATGGCGCGCTGGAGGGGGATCCTGGCCGACGGAACCATCACTAAAAAGACCATACACTTCGACGGGAGCGTAGCCGGCCACGTATTGAGCTTCGAGAGCTCCGGCAAGCGGGAGGTGAGCTACTGGATCGGGAAGCGCTACTGGGGCAGGGGCATCGCCACGAGGGCGCTCTCGACGTTTCTGGGTCAGGTAGAGGAGCGTCCCCTCCATGCCCGCGCCGCCAAAGACAACACCGCATCCATCCGGGTGCTGGAGAAGTGCGCGTTCGCGATCCGCGGCGAGGACGAGGGGTTCTCCAACGCGCGCGGCGTCGAGGTCGAAGAGTTCATTCTGGAGCTGCAAGCAAACGCGGGCTCGAGCCCGCGCTTCGAGAGGAGCGTAGCGATGAGGACGGAAGATGCGGGCGTGTTCGTCGGTCCGGAGGACGGCAAGGCCCTCGTGAACCCCATCGGAGGGCGGATGGTGGCCAAGCTGCGTGACGAGGACACCGGCGGCGCATACTCGATCCACGACAACACCATCCCGCCGGGCTCTCCGGGGCCCCGGCCCCACATCCACCGCCACCACGAGGAGGCCTTCTACGTCCTCGAAGGCGAGTTCACAATGCGGGTGGGGGCGCGCAGGATCACGGCGCCAGCGGGCTCGTTCGTGGTGGTGCCGCGGGGCGTCGTCCACCAGCCCTCCAACCCCGGTACCGAGCCGACCAGGGTGCTGCTCATCTTCTCCCCGGCGGGGATGGATCGCTTCTTTGAGGAAGCGGCCGAGGGACGCATGCCGCTGCAGGCGGAACCCGAAGATCCAGCGGTCCGGGAGAGGCTCGCGGCCTTTACCGAGAGGTACGGCTACGAGTTCGCGGAGCTTCCGCCGAGCTGAGGCGGATTGCCAAAGGTTCGCGCCTTCCGCGACGCAGGGCTCCAGGGCTTTGAGGTTCTGAGGTGACGAGTTACAGCCCTCCACCGAGTCCCGATGTCCAGGAACTTGAGAGCCTCAAAGCCTGGAACGCAGACGCCAATCCTCTCCGCAAATCGTTCTAGTTCCCCGAGGAGAGGTAGGCGGTAGGACTCTGGGCGACGAAGTCCTGGAGAGTCTGGTCGTCGAGGTATTCGAGGATGGCCCGCTGGCCCTCCTCCCAGGCTTCGTGCAGCGCGCAGGGGGCGCCCTCCCCGCAGGCGCGGTCCTCCATGATGCAGCGGGTGACGCCGAAAGGTCCTTCCACCGCCTCCACCGCCTCCCGGAGCGTTATCCCGTCCGCCGGCCTCGCGAGTCGGGAGCCGCCGCCGCGGCCCTGCTCGCTCTCCACCAGACCCGCGCGGGAGAGATCGGCCAGGATGCGGGCCAGCAGGCGACGCGGGACACCGGCCTCGGCCGAGATCCTACCCGCCGGCACCCGCTCACCGGCCCAGGCAAGGTACACCAGCGCCCTCAAGGCGTACCGTCCCTCGCTGCTGAGCTCCAGCTGCAATGCCCGTCCTCCTTGCGAACGGTCCTCCCGGGCTCATTTTCGCTCACGCCCGCGTCCGAAGATACACATCTCGCCGGCTACCCCGATCAAGCGCGATCGTCAACGATGAACGGGCGGGTTCTGTACGGACGGCGGAGGGCTAACCCGGGCATTCTCCGGGAGCGGCGCGGGTCCAGCCTCCTGCGTCGTTTCGGCGCAAGGTGCTGGCAGCCTGCGCAACCAGTTCTTCAGCGTTCTTTCTCCACGAGCGCGTTCGCACCCGGCGTTCAGCTTGCGCAACCATATTCATCTTCTCCACTGCCGGGGCGTCGGTGGTGTTCATCGATGCGTGCCGGCCGTGCTATTCGCGAGCGCGCGCAGATCGACGGCGAGGTCGCAGAGCCTGGCCGCTTCGACCGGCTGTTGGCCTCTGATCAGCGGCATCGAGCGGCGCAGGTCCTTC
>JARDZQ010000430.1 GCA_029240775.1 Rubrobacteraceae bacterium
CGGCGCATCGTCCTCCTCGGGGGCCTCTAGCAGGCAGGCCGCCGCGTTGCCGACCACTAACCGGGTCTTCGGGCGCGAGCCGAGGGGGATTTCGAGTTCTCGCGAGCGCTTCAGCAGGGCATTCTCCGCCCTCCGGAGCTCGTCGTCCACGATCCTAGGGTTGAACTCTCGGCCTTCGGCGTCCACCTCCGGCAACCGCGGGTAGGCGTGTAGCAGCAGGGCCCGCGCGCCGTGGTGAGCGCAAAGAGAGGCCCCGAGGTCGCCGCCCGGGCGGCCTCCGAGCCATCATCCCCGAAGACCACCCTCTCGGGCGGCCACGAATCCTCGCCGCCCCGTAGCACCAGGACCGGACAGCGGGAGTGGTGTATCACCGCCTCGGAGACGCTCCCCAGCGCGATGCGACCGACGGCACCAAAGCCCCGACTGCCGATCACCACGAGATCCGCCCCGATCCGTTCGGCGAGATCCAGTATCTCATCGGCTGCCCTTCCCTCCACGAGGTGGGTCTCAGTGACACGTCCTCCCGATTCCTCGACCTTCTTCACTCCTTCTTCTAGAAGCTCTTCGCCCCGCTTCTTCAACTCGTGCCTCATGAAGGGTCTGAGGCGGGCGGTGGGTATATAGAACCAGACGTGCACGACGTGAAGCTCCGATCCCGTTCCCTCGCACACGTCTGCCGCGGCCCTGGCCGCCAAGGCCGCGTCTTTCGAACCGTCCGTCGCCAGAAGCACCTTCCGTAGCATGCGCTCTCTCCTTCCTAACGCTCCTCTTTATGTCCCTATCCTAACTCCTGGGGCAGAAGCCTGAGACGAACCTCCGAGACCTCTACAGCTGAACTTCTTAGCTTGCCAGGCTGTTGCAGAACTACCGCCTCGTGGGCGCGAAGCCCGCGTCGCAGCTAACATGATCTCCTCGTCCTTCTCTCCGGGAGGCTGCATCGTCGTGATGGGTATCAAAGAGCGCCGCTTCGACCCGCTACCCCGCGAGATCTCGCTGGAGGACCTGGTCCCGCAAGACAACTTCTACCGACGGCTCGAAGCCGCGCTGGACCTCTCGTTCGTCCGGGACATGGTACTTCCGTTGTACGCCCGTGGTGGCAGGCCCTCGGTGGACCCAGTGGTCTTCTTCCGCTTACAGCTTGTCCTCTTCTTCGAGGGCTTGCACTCGGAGCGGCAGCTCATGCGCGTGGCGGCCGACCGCCTCTCCGTGCGCTGGTACCTCGGCTACGATCTGCACGAACCCCTTCCCGACCACTCCAACCTCACCCGCACGCGCGAGCGTTTCGGCCTTCCAATCTTCCGGCGCTTCTTCGAGGAGATCGTCCGGAGGTGCGCCGAGGCGGGATTGGTGCGAGGGGAGGATCTGTACTTCGACGCCACCAAGGTCGATGCGAACGCGTCCCTGGACTCTATCGCTCCTCGCTTCGCCGTGGAGGAGCACCTTGGCGGGCTCTTCGAGGAAGACGAGGATACCACCGAGGCCGAGCCCGAGACGTCACTCCCCACCGCAGACGACGCGGCGCTTAAGGAGCGGAACGCCGCCAAGAGCGACTGGATCTCGAGGAACGGCCGCCAGAGGCGCGAGGTGAAGGGAGTATGGTACAGGCGAACCGCGGACTTCCTGGCCTCCGAGACCGACCCCGACTCCTCCCCCATGAAACGCCGCGACAGCAAGGGTTCGCACCTCGGCTACTACACCCATTATGTCGTGGATGGAGGCAAGGCCAGGGTGATCCTGAACACGCTGGTCACGCCCTTCGAGGTGACCGAGAACGCCCCGATGCTCGACCTGCTCTGGAGAAGCGCCTTCCGGTGGAGGCTCAGGCCGAGGCAGGTCACCGGCGACACCGCCTACGGCACCACGCAGAACATCGCCGCCGTCGAGCGCGCGGGCATCCGCGCCTACGTACCGCTTACCGGGGCGGGCAAGGCGCGACCCTTCTTTAGCAAGGAGGAGTTCGCCTACGATGCAGAGCAAGACCTCTACCGCTGTCCGGCCGGGGAGGTCCTGCTACCCCGCACGAACAACATGGCGCGCCGCCTCACCGTCTACAAGGCGAGAGCCGGCATGTGCGAAGCGTGCGAGCTGAGGCCGGAATGCACGGACAACAAAACCGGCCGCCAGGTGCTCCGGTACTTCGATGAGCGCTACGTCGACCGGGTGAGATCCTACCGGGGTACGTTCCTCTACGAGAAGGCCCTGCGCAAGAGGAGGGTGTGGGTGGAGCCCTTGTTCGCGGAGGCCAAGGACCTCCACGGCATGAGGAGGTTCAGGCTCAGGCGCCTGGAGAAGGTCAACGCCGAGGCGCTGGTGGTAGCCGCCGGTCAGAACGTCAAGCGGCTGCTCACCTTCGGGTGTCGGCGCCCAAGGAGGGAAGCCCAGGCGGCGGCCCTACAGTCACCGAGGCGACCATCATCCTGGGCCGCTCGCACTACATGGAGGTGCACTACATGGAGGATATTCAGCCGCCGAGCTACCCCGTCCGAGGCGTTCTGCAACAGCCTGCAGTGTTTGGAGTCACCTAGGACATAGGTGCATAGCCCATATCCCAGGTCCGGAGGGCCTGCCCCAGAAGGGGTCTAGAAATAGATTTCGTAAACGAATAATCACTCCCCGAACACCCTCCGCCACCACGGCCTCCTTACGCCCTCCTGAGCCTCTGAATTATACGTCCCAGCGACTCGGCTGGCCTCTGTGGGAGATCCTCATGTCTCTGGCGGCCTCACACGCGCACTTCGAGCGTGACCTCGCCGTCGGGAGTCAGGCGGGCGCGGAAGCCAAAAACGCTGTCGGTTCGTACCAACGGTGAGAGCCCATATCACGCCCATGCGTTGGCTTCCGGGATTACTCAGAGCCACTATGGCCATCCTCGCGGCT
>JARDZQ010000431.1 GCA_029240775.1 Rubrobacteraceae bacterium
GCTCGGCGCGGGGGTTCTCCTGGCCGTCGGGGTCGTCGGGCAGGAAGAGGCCAGCAGCGAGTTCGTAGACTGGAACACCATCGGGCTCCTGGCTGGGATGATGATCATCGTGGTCATCCTAGAGAAGACGGGGGTCTTCGAGTACCTGGCCATAAAGAGCGCGCAGTGGGGGAAGGCGCGTCCCGGGCGCATACTGATCCTACTCGCCCTCGTTACGGCTTTCCTCTCCGCTTTTCTGGACAACGTAACCACGGTCATCCTGATGGTGCCGGTGACGTTCCTGATCGCGGACGCGCTCGATTCGTCCCCGATGCCCTTCCTCTTGACGCAGGTGATGGCCTCGAATATCGGCGGGGCGGCGACCCTGATCGGAGACCCACCGAACATACTGATCGGGAGCGCGGCGGGACTCTCGTTCGCGGAGTTCGTGGTACACCTGACCCCGGTCGTCCTCCTCACCCTGCCGCCGGTGCTTGGGGTACTCTACCTGATGTTCCGCAACGACCTGCGAACCACCAAAGAGGCCGAAGAGGTGATCTCCGGGATGGACGCGAGAAGCAGCATTCGGGACGGGGTTCTTCTGAGGAAGTCGCTCATAGTCCTGGGCTTGGTGATACTCGCTTTCTTTCTGCACGGGGCGCTGCACCTGGAGGCTGCCACCATAGCGCTCCTGGGGGCTGCTGCTCTGATGCTCTACGCCAGGGTCGATGTCGAAGAGGTGCTCCGCGACGTCGAGTGGCCCACGCTGCTCTTCTTCGTCGGCCTCTTTATCCTGGTCGGCGGTCTCGAGGTCACCGGCTTTATCGGGGGCATAGCGGAGCTCCTCACTAACGTCGCGGGGGGCGCCTCCGCGGCCACGGCGGTCATAGTTATCCTGGGCAGCGGTATAGCATCGGGCATCGTGGACAACATCCCCTTCACGGCGACCATGATCCCGGTGATCCAGGACCTCGCCGAGGCGGAGGACCTCTCTGAGGCCGAGACCCAGCCCCTTTGGTGGGCTCTGGCCCTGGGAGCCGACTTCGGCGGCAACCTGACCCTCATAGGGGCCTCGGCCAACGTGGTCGTCGCAGGCATGAGCGAACGGGCGGGCGAGAAGATCTCCTTTCTCAAGTTCATGGCCTACGGCATCCCGGTAACCCTGGTCTCCCTCGCCATAGCCACCGTCTACGTCGTCGCCAGGTACTATCTGTGAACGCCCGCTAGGTACTTCTCCGACAGAAGCGTCGCGAGAGAGTACAATCAGGCCGGAAGCTTTAGAAGGCGGGCATGGCGCAACTGATCGACAGCTACGACCGCAAGATGGACTACCTGCGCATCTCGGTCACCGACCGGTGCAACTTCCGCTGCCAGTACTGCATGCCCGAGGACATCAAGTTCCAGGACAAGAGCCACATCCTGACCCTGGAAGAGATGCTGACCTTCGCCGAAGCCTGTTTGCAGCTCGGCGTCACCAAGGTGCGCGTCACAGGCGGCGAGCCCCTCGTGCGCCGCGGCGTCGTCAAGTTCGTCTCGTGGCTCAAGGACCTAGGTTTCGAGGACGTGACCATGACGACGAACGGCTACCTCCTCAAGGAGAACCTTGAGGGCCTCGTAGAAGCGGGCCTCGACCGCATAAACATCTCCCTCGACACCCTCCAGCCCGAGAAGTTCGCGTTCATCACGCACCGCGACCACTTCCACAGGGTCTGGGAGGCCATAATGGCGGCGCTCGAGACGCCGCTCTCTCCGGTAAAGATCAACGCCGTGGCCATGCGCGGCGTAAACGACGACGAGATCGCGGATATGGCGAGGCTCACCTTGAAGTACCCGATGCACGTCCGCTTCATCGAGCTCATGCCCCTAAACGGCGACACCGACGGCTCCCGCTTCCGCTCGCTGTTTATCTCTGGGAGGGAGATCCTGGAGAGGGCGCAAGCGGAGCTAGGCGACCTGAGCCCTGTGGAGAAGGAAGACCCGGCAGCCCCCGCCGACGAGTTCAAGTTCGATGGCGCTCCGGGCACGTTTGGGGTGATCACGCCGGTCTCGGAACCCTTCTGCGCGCGTTGCTCGCGGCTCAGGCTCACGGCTGACGGCAAGATCCACCCCTGCCTCCTAACCGACCTGGACGTCCCGGTCAAGGACGCCATAAGGAGCCCGGACCCGATCCGCGCCATCCACAAAGTGTTGTGGGAGACGGCGAGGATCAAACCGGCCGCAGGCCTCACCCTCCCTGAGGAGTCGCGCAACCGCACGATGAGCCAGATCGGCGGTTAAGAGCTAGTCACCACGCTCCGGGCCTTTGAGGCCCTCCCTTTCAGCTTTTCTTTGCGCTTTCGAGCTGAAAGCCCTCGAAGTGGGCGTGCTCACAAGCCCTCAATCCGGCTCGATGCTCGCGATGAGTCCCTCGTTGTTCAAGCCTTCCTGGTAGAGCTCGGCGAGCTCTTTGTGGGTCTTGGTGACGACGGCTTTGCCCTTGGTGTGGGCCTCGAGCATGATGTCCACAGCCCGTCTGACGGACATGCGGGGGATCACTTTTCTGAGCACCTCGACGACGTGCTCCATCGGGGTATAGTCGTCGTTGTGCAGGATGACCTTGTAGGGCGGCTCCTCGGAGACGCGGCGCTCTGTCGTCTCCTTGGGGGCCGGCGCGGGCTTCACCGTCGAGCCGACAGCGGAGGGGTTACTTCCCTTTATCTCGTTGTGTACGAGTGTCTTTTCCACCGGTCCTGGAGACTACCACAGGGGCGGCTCGGGGCTCAACGGATCAGGGGCAGAACCTTCTCGAGCAGCTGCTCGGTGATCCTGCGGTTGCGGTCCGCAATGTGTGCCGCGCGCTCCGTGGGAGGGTAATCCGTCGGGTCGTCGCGCATGAGGCGCGGCAA
>JARDZQ010000432.1 GCA_029240775.1 Rubrobacteraceae bacterium
CGAGGTCCTGGCTCGGCAGGCGAGAGCCCGCGCCGAGCGGACCGGGGAATCCTTCGAAGAGTCGCTCGAGGCCGTTCGCAAGACCGAGGCCGGACGACAGCTAGAGGAGCTGGGCGAGGGGCCGCACCGCCACGAGAGAGCGAACCACTGGCAGGAGGACATGTCTCGGGAGCGGGCCGAGGAGCGACACAGAGAGGAGCAAGGCTGAGCGTCTTATGAGCGAGGCTAGTGGAGCTTGGGCTGCACACCGACTCGCGATGTCAGCGACAGACGCCTGGAACCCGGCTGACGGCAACATGCTGGCCACAGTTTCAAGGACGGCACACTCTCAACAGTTGTTCTACTGACTGCTCATCTGGCGGCATCTTCCGCTTCGAGCTGCTCTATCGGGGAGGCTTCCCCACGTGCCCTGCTTCGCGATGCCACGAGGTAGTTCGACCCGATCACCGCAACCAGTACCAAGATGAGAAGCCCCGCGAGAACCAGTGCCGGGGAGAACATGCCAACGAAGCCTACCACGACGCAGGCCAGCGTCCCAAAGAGCTTCCTCTTGCTCAGCGCCCCCGTCAGCCTGTAGCCGAAGAGGGTGAGTGCGAACAGATATATGGCCGGACCCGCTGCCACCGCTGTGACCTCCTGTGGTGGCAGGACCTCCGTTGGGTGGGCGATCACCAGCTCGTCTCCCACCGCAGTCATGATGATCCCCGCGGCGAACACCACGTGCAAAAAGGTATAGCCGTCCCTGGCGAGCGTGGTCCGGTCCTCTGAGTCCGCAAGGTAATGCTCCCCGACCCTCGCCACGGACGTGAAGTACAGCCACCAGATAGCCGCGCTAGCCAGGAAGGCCATGACGAAGGCGAAGATCGTCGCCGGGGTCAGGTCGGATTCGGACGTGGTGGCGCCGATCAAGACGATGGACTCGCCCAAAGCGAGGATGATGAACAGCCCGAAGCGCTCGGCGAAGTGCTCGGTACCAACGTCCCACGTGGCGCCCTCGAGTCGTGGCCGTCCCGGCACCCAGAACAACACTAGCGGCGCTCCGTAGTCGAGCGCGAGCGCCGCCAGCCACAGCGCCGTTCGCACCGGCCCGTCCGCGAGCGCGCCCGCTATCCACAGCACCCCCGCCGCCACGAACCACGTGAGAATCCTCCCTGCGCGCTCCCGCTCGATCGTCCGGGGCTCCGCCGCGGCGAACGTGAGGAACGAGTGCCGCCCCACCTGAATCGCAACATAGGAACCTGCGAACAGCAGCGCGTGCTCGCCGAAGGCATCCGGGATCGCTACCGACATAAGGAGGCTCAAAAGCATCAATGCCAGGAGAAGCAGGCGAACCGGGATGGTCTCTGTATCCAATTCGTTTGTGGTCCAGGTAGTGTAGTTCCACGACCACCACACGGCGAGCAGCACAATCAGCGCCTGCCCGGCGCCCGCCCACGTCAGGTGCTCTAGCAGGAGATGGGAGACCTGCGTGATGGCAAAGACGAAGACGAGGTCGTAGAAGAGTTCGAGAGTGGATACCCTCTGACTCACTTCGTCCGTTCGCCGCCGTCTTACAGAGGCCATAAAAGCAATCTAGCAATGGCTGGACCCGGCGGCAACGACGCTCACGATAACGGGCGCATACGCCGAAACCTAGCCGACCGGCTAGGCGACGCCGGGCACAGCATCTGCGAAGATAAGCCCGTCCCGTCCGCAGCGACGACCCGATGCAAGGAGCGACAGTTGGCCAATGAGGAGAATTAGCGAGTATACGCCCGTAACATAGAATTTCTAAACGCTCAGGACTTCGCCTCATTGCCCGAGGTCGTCGACATCGAGCGCTACAGGGAGATCTGCGTGGGCTTCACCCCGGGCTGGGTGGATCTCACCGAAGCGATAACCTCGCTGATGAAGGTCGTCGGCGGTATCCCGAACCTTCACGGCCGCATAGACGACGTGGAGGCCGGGGGTGACAGGGTGTACGCACGCCTCACCGTGACGGGCACCAACACCGGGCGCTTCTTCGGCGCGCCGCCTACCGGACGCGGCTACAAGGCAAGCAAGTTCGACTACGCGAGACTGGAGGACGGCAAAATTACCCCTGATAAATTCACGAACCAGAGGAGAGGACATTGAACCAGCGTACGGACGCCTCCACCCAACACTACTTCGATCGGATGGAGATCAGGCGCGTCGTGGACGAGATAGACAACGCGGTCGATGCCAAAGACTGGGAGACGCGCCGGGCCCATTTCACCGACGAGATCTACGCCGACTTTACCTCGCTCGCGGGCGGTTCCCCCGGCAACATGCCCGCTGACGACCTCGTCGGCGCCTGGAGAACGAACCTCTACGCGGACAAGCTCAGCCACCACATGCGTTCCAATCACAGGATCACCATCGACGGCGACGGGGCCGAGGTGTTCTCTAAAGGCTACGCCCTCAACATCCTCCCCCGGGCCACCGGCTCGGACCTCTGGGAGGTGTGGGGCAATTACACCCATACCCTAGAACGCACGGATGAGGGCTGGAAGTGCTCGGGCATGACGCTCGTCGTCACCCACGCGCGCGGCAACGAGATGGCCCGCGACTACCTTCCGGAGCGGTAGTGGCGCGCACGGCGCTCGTAACGGGCGGCAACCGCGGTATCGGCCTTGAAGCGTGCCGCCAGCTCGCCGAATCGGGGATGCGCGTCGTGCTCGCCGCCCGCGACCCCGAGAAGGGGAAGGACGCAGCTCGGAAGCTGCAGGAGAGGGGACTGGAGGTCACTTCCGAACAGCTCGACGTTGCCGACTCGCGGAGCGTTGAGGATTGCGTCCGGCGGCTGGGAGATACCGACACCGAGATAGACGTGCTCGTCAACAACGCGGGCG
>JARDZQ010000433.1 GCA_029240775.1 Rubrobacteraceae bacterium
CGCCACGCTCGGCAAGACGGAGACGCCCATGCCCGCGGCCACGCACTGCTTTACGGCCTCTATGCTCTGGAACTCCATCTTCTCCGGCGGCACCACGCCAGCCGCCCCTAGTTGGCGCTCGAACTGGCCGCGGTAGGCGCACCCCGACTCCGGCGCCTCCGGCAGCAACACCGTCTCGCCGGAAAGATCTCGAGGGGCCACCAGGGTGGATGATGCCAGCGCGTGTGCAGCCGGAGCGATGACGCTCACGCCCTCTTCGAGCAGCGGCTCGACCGACAGTGCGGAGGCCTCTACGGGACCGTCCAAGACGAAGGCGACGTCCACGCCGCCTTCCTCGACTGCCCGGCGCATACTCCCCGTGAGCCTTCCGACGGCGCTCGGCCTCACGGAGTCGAGATCCGGCTCTTCAAGCGCGTAGGCGAAAACGTAGCAAGCATCGCGGATCGTTCCGGGTTACCTGATGCCTCTTAGCACGCACGAGTCCAAGGTGGACCCGGCGACGTCCTAGTGCAAATCCCAAAACGAGGAGCGAAGAGAGGGTTCTATTCGGCCTCGAACACCAGCCAGTCTTCGCGGCGGACGAGGTTTGTGCCCATCTCGGCGGAGAGGGCGACCATCCGCCCCAGGATGGCTTCCCGCTCGCCACCCCTGGCGAGCTCCACCCGAGCGTATTGGAGACTGACCGGCAGAAGCTTCAGCCGCCGAAGCTCTCGCCCCTCCAGGGAGACCCAGAACACGAAGGACCGATCGTTGCGCAGCCTCTCGCCTACCGCGTAGTCGTCTATAAAGTCCCCCGCGTCGTACAGAATCAGCTTACCCTTGTAGATCTCCACCCCCTGGAAGACGTGCGCGCTGTGCCCGTAGTAGACGTCCGCCCCCCGGTCTATCACGGCACGGGCGAATCGGCGAAAAAGCTGGTTGGGTCGCTCCACCATGTTCGGCCCCCAGTGATTGGAGAAGACTACGACGTCCGCTCCCGCCCCGCGCGCCTGCTCCACCGCCGCCTCGACCCGGCGGAGGACCTGCGGCTCCATAGAGACCGGCAGGTAGTTGGTGCCCGGGTGATCGGGCCCGGCTGCGAACGGCGGCTCGTTGTCCGTGAACGCCAGCAGCGCCACCCGGCTCGTACCGTCCGTCCGTGCCGTGAGGAAGGCTGACCGCGCGGCCTCCTCACGGTCGCGGCCCGCGCCTGCGTACCGGATGCCGGCTGCCTCCAGGTGCCGCAAGGTGTCCAGCAGCCCCTGTTCCTCGAAGTCTAAAGTGTGGTTGTTGGCCAGGGAGCAAGCGTCGATACGCGCCGCCCGGAGGACCTCGACGGCCCGGGGATCGGCGCGGAAGTGGAAGACCTTGGGTGTGCGCGTCCACGGCCGATCGTGGCCGGTGACGGCGCACTCCAGGTTGGCGATGCGCAGGTCCGCCGAGCTCAACGCGGGCAGCACGTCCCCCCACGGCTCCTCCGGGTGCATGGAGCGAAGCGTCTCGTTCACCCCGCGCCCGAGCATCACGTCGCCGACCAGCGCCACGGTGATCATTGTCGCTCCTTCGCTATTCCCGCCGGGTAATTATGATCCCAAGCCACACTCGTGCCCTATCGAAGCGCTACCACGCTGCTTACCCGATCCTCGCAAGGATAATTATCGGTGATTCCGCGGGATGTTGTATCCTGGCTATGGTCGGTGGAACCTAATCGGATGGCGAGGGAACCAGGAAAGGTGAAGCGCGATGGGACAGGGAGCGCGGTCCCCACGAGTAACTCGCCTCTCCTGGGGGCGCCTGGACGTCGAAGGCGAGGATGGCTCCTTCAAAGACGCCAAGCTCTTCCCGGGAGGCGCGAGGGAGTGGGACTGGAACGAGACCGGCACCCGCCACGAGCCGGGCATCCAGCCCGCCGACGTGGAGGAGCTGTTGGAGCACGGTGCTACCGTGGTAGTCCTCTCTAAGGGCTTCCACGAACGACTCCGCGTCACTTCGGAGGCCTTGCGGGAGCTGGACGACAGGGGCGTCCCCGCGTACGTCCGGCAGACCGAGGAGGCGGTACGGCTCTACGGCGAGCTGAGAGAAAAAGAAAAGGTGGGCGCGCTCATCCACTCGACCTGCTGATCCGGACGAAAAGGTGGGCTTGCTATCCCGGGAACCCGTGCGTGCCGTAGAGCCTGACGAAGTGGGCCCCGGCGATGGTGCGGCGGCGCGTCAGGCCCCGGCGCACCTTCTCGAACAGAGCCACCTCCTCTTCGCCGCCCGGGCCCATCGGCTGCACGAGTCGGCCGCCGGGAGCGAGTTGCTCGGCCAGAGGAGGCGGCACCCGGGTGAACGCGGCGGCGACGATTATCGCCTCGTAGGGGGCGTGCTCGGGCAGACCCTCCGTCCCATCGCCCACCACGACCTCGGCGTTGGTTGTGCCGTGGCGGGCCAGGTTGGTCCTTGCGGCCTCGGCGATGTCCGGCCAGCGCTCCACGCTCCACACGGTACCGCAGAGGCGGGCCAGCAGCGCCGTCTGCCATCCGTAGCCCGCGCCGATCTCCAGCACGCGCTCGGAACCCGTGAGCCCTAGAGCCTCGACCATCATAGCCACGAGCGAGGGCTGGGTCGTCACCTGCTCGTGGGGAATCGGCAGAGGTCCATCCAGGTAGGCGCGCTCGGCGAGGTCGGGCGGGACGAAGTTCGCCCTCGGCACCTCGCGCAGGGCAGAGAGGACGCGGGGATCGCGCACACCCTTGACCGCGACCGCTCGGACGAGGTCTTCCCGGTTCCTCACGACACCATTATGCGCGGACGCGGGGAACCGAAAAGGTGTGACCAGACTCTTGCTCGCGGAGCGTGCAAGACGGTCGCGACCTCCTCGTCCTTC
>JARDZQ010000434.1 GCA_029240775.1 Rubrobacteraceae bacterium
TCTATCTGCCTGTCGTTCTCCTCGTCGAAGAAGAGTAGCCGCTCGCGGCCGTGGATCGCGTTGAACCGGACGTGCGGCGTGTAGCCGATGGAGTCGAAGAACTTCTGCGCCTCCGAGGACTTGCCCTTCGGCACGATCCAGTCCAGGTCGGCGTACTCGCGCTCGAAGACCGGGTGGAGACCGTCCCGGGCGCGCAGCCTGATTGCCACCCCGCCGAGGAGCCTGAGGGTAGCGCCGCCCCGCTCTGCCTCCTCGCTGATGCGCAGGGCCTCATCGACCACGTCGGACTTCATACGCTCCGGGCTGCTATCGCTGCTTCTCATGCTCTACCGGCCATCGCTTTCTTCATAATCTTTATGCCTCCTGCTCCTTCCTGGCGGCTGTTATCCAGGGCTGAACGGTGTTGCGGTGGTCCTCGAGCCAGTTGCGGACACCCTCCTCCGGGTTGGCCGCGCCGGCTGCGTTGATCTCAGATTCGAGCTCGTTGACCTGCCCCTCGTCGAGCGAGATGGCCTGGAGGAAGGCGTGAGCTACGGGATCGTCCTCCAGGAGATCCGTGTTCACTATGGAGGAGATCCTGGCCGGGTCGTTGAAGTCGCCCTGGAGGTCTTTGGGGTCCTCGAGGTAGCGGAAGTCGTAGCGGGCGTTCATCCAGTGCGGCGACCACCCGTAGAACACCATGGGTTCCCGCTCTTTGTAGGCCTTCTCCAGCTCGGAGAGCATCGCGGGCGTGCTGGACTCGACGAGCATCATATCCAGGTCGTAGCCGGGGATGACCTTGTTCTTAATCTGGGGGTGAACGGCGGAGCCGGGCTCTATCCCGATGATCATGTCCGTCCCTGCCCGGTCGAGATCGGCCACGCTGCGGACGTCCATGTAGTAGGGTACCGCTAGACCCTGGCGGGTCTCCCCCTCGAACCAGGGGCCGAGCTGCTCGACGTCGCCCTCGACCTCGCTCAGGTAACTCCTGTGGTTGGGAATCCACACATCCTGGAAGGCTTTGACGTCGCCAGCGGCGACGTCCCGGAAGACCTGCTTTACGACCGATTCGTTCGTAACCCGCAACTCGACCTCGTAGCCAAACTCCTCTTCCAGGACTACCTTCGTCAGGTTGGAGACCGCCACGTTCTCGTCCCACTGTATGTAGCCGAGCGTGAGCTGCTCGCTCCCCGCGATCGCCCCCGGCCACCCGCAGCCCGCGGCCAGCGTCCCGACCGTCAGGACGAGCACCAGGGTCAGCATCCCTCTATAAGCGCTCACGCCCAGCCTATAGCCTCACAGGTTCCGCGCCGCTCACATACGTTCTCCTAGCCGGTCAGGGAGGGCTTGGTGGGACTCCCCCGCAAGCCCTCGCGGCGATTTTCGCCGCGCCTACTGCGCCTGTTTCGCGGCGTCGATCGCCGGCTGCACTACGTCGCGGTTGTCCTCGAGCCAGGCCTTGGCGCCCTTAACGGGGTCGTCGCCCGCCTTGGTGATCTCGTCCTCCAGCGCGACGAGTTCCGCGTCGTTGAGCCTGAGGTTGTTTATGAACGCGTAGGCCACCGGGTCCTCATCGGAGAGATCCTCGTTGACTATGGCGGAGATCTTCGCGGGCTCGTCGAGGTTGCCCTGGGAGTTCTTCGGGTCCTCGAGGTAGCGGAAGTCGAACTTCCCCGGAAAGTCTCTTGCACCGAATGTCCCAGTGACCTTACCGCACATCGGATTCGGGCACCACGGCGGGAACACGAAAGGCTCCTTGTCCTGGTAGAGCCGCTCCACCTCTGCGAGCATCGCCGCCGTGCTCGAGGGCTCGTGCTCAAGGGTGAGATTGTAGTCGGGGATTACGTTCTCTTCGATCTTTTCTGAGATCACGGCGCCCGGCTCGATGCCGATGATCCTCTCGGCCCCAGACTGATTCAGATCCGCGATGCTATTGACGCCCTCCATATAGCTGGGGACCGCGAGGCCGAAGGTAGTCTGGCCCTCGTACCAGGGATCCAAATGCTCGACGTCGTCCTCGACCTCGGCGAGGAGCTGCGTGTGGTTAGGTATCCACACGTCCATGAAGGCGTGGAGATCGCCGCCGGCGACGCCCTCGAACAACAGACCCACGTCGAGGGTCTTCAGCTCGACCTCCTGGTAGCCGAAATCCTCTTCCAGGACCACCTTCGTCAGGTTCGTGACGGCGACGCTCTCCGTCCACCCGATGTCCCCTAGAGTGAGGGTCTTGTTCTCGGACTCGGCGGAGCCACCCCCGCCTCCGCAACCCGCCACCACGAATACTGCGACCGCGACGGCCAGCACCAACACCAGAGACCTCTTAACCATCTTCGTCGATCCCACCTTCATTTAGCCGACAAATAGTATGATCCGACATACTACGTCCGTGCGTCCGCACCGGATCAGTGGTTCACCTCATCACGCCTCTCCCCCGGCTGCATCCGGCTCGGGTTTCTTGCCGCGCGAAAAGAACCTCCACGGGCTCTTCCTGTCCTCCCTCGTCATAGCGCGAGTAACGCGGTCCAGCATGATGGCGATAACCACGATGCCTACCCCGCCGACGAAGCTGATCCCGACGTTGAGCTGGCTCAAGCCCGTCACTACCGGCTCGCCGAGCCCCCCCGCCCCGGCCAGCCCGGCGAAGACCACCAACGAGAGCGAGAGCATGATGACCTGGCGGACCCCGGCCATGATAGTCTTCAGCGATAGTGGAAGCTCCACCTTAACCAGCGTCTGCCAGGGCGTCGCTCCGAAGGCGTGCGCGGCCTCCACGGTGTCCTTGGGTACCTGCTGGATTCCGAGCATCGTCAGCCTCACGGCAGGCGGCATGGCAAAGATGACCGTCGCGATCAGGGCCGGTCCGGCCCC
>JARDZQ010000435.1 GCA_029240775.1 Rubrobacteraceae bacterium
CGGACACCTCTCCGGAGGCGACGGACGGGAGTTTATCAAAAACAAATCTACTGCTACATGCGCCGCAATGAGAAGGACGCACTGGATGGGCTTCTAGCTCTCCCCCGCTTCGGTGGTGCTCTCTTGCTCTACGGCGCGTGCCGTGGCGGCGCAACTCTTCGACGAGCCCGGAGGCGTAAAGGATCAAACCGCCTACTGAGATGACCAGAAGCGGTAGGCCCGTCCAGAAGTCCACGTAGGTCGGGTCGGCCCAGTCCGCTCCCGAACCCTGATAGGCGAGGGCGAAAGGGGCGAGCATCAGCCACGTCCCCGTCAAGGCGCCGAGCAGAGCTCCTATCGCCCCTATAACGTACTTGGCCATAATCACTCTCTCCTTTCTGGTTGGCCTGCCAGGTACAGTAGTCTCTGGTTATGGCCGGAAGATACCTCCGGCGTAGTTGCATCTTCTGTGGGATCCCCCCTTGAACCTCTAACCAGGCTCGCGAAGACTCCGATCAGGCAGGCACCCGCGGCAAAGTAGAGCGCATCGTGAATAGAGAGGATCAGGGCGTCGCGCTGCACGAGTTGCTGGGGTATCTCGCCGGCGAGGTCTTGCGCGTGATCCGAGATGCGGCTGGCGAGGATGGCGCCTCCCACGGCGACCCCGAGGACCTGGCCCGTAATACGCATCTGGGCCACCGTGCTCGACGCCGTGCCGAGCCTGGAGCGGGGTACGGAGCCGAGCACCGAGCTGTTGTTCGGGCTGCTGAAGAGCCCGAGACCGAGGCCGAGGACCGCGAGACGCCACAAGATCCCCCAGCCGTCCGTTTCGGCATCTATCCGCGCCAGGGAGAGCGATCCCAGAGCCATGATGGCGAGCCCAGAGGTAGAGAGGGCCCTGCTCCCTATCCTGTCCGACAACGCGCCGCTCAAAGGTGAGACGACGAGCGTGGTTAGCGAGAGCGGCGTGAGGAGTAGCCCGGCCTGGAGGGCCGAGAAGGCCTGCCCACGCTGCAAGAAGAAGGGCATGAGGAAGGTGGCTACGAACAGGGCTATGAAAGCTATGAGGAGGCTCACGTTCCCGGCCGAGAAAGCGCGTATCGCGAAGAGCCCTAGGTCGAACATCGGCTGGTGCACTCTCAGTTCCGTCACAACGAAGCCCGTCCCCACGAGCGCGAAGACCGCAAGAAGTCCTAGTACGGCAGGACTGCCCCACCCCCAATCCTCGCCCTCTACCAGGGCCAGGAGCAGAGAGAACAGAGTTATGCCGATCAGGACCGCCCCGGCGACGTCGAACCGCTGGTTCGTGTCGCGACGTCCTTCCGGGAGAACGCCCCAACCCCAGATCAGGCCGAACAGGCCGACCGGTATGTTGATAAAGAAGATCCAACGCCACGAAGCCCACTCGATCAAAATGCCACCGAGGGTGGGTCCCAAAGTGAGGCCGATGGAGATGCTGATCACGTTGAGCCCCAACGCCTTTCCCCGCTCGGAAGGGGCGAAGGTGGAGGCGATGAGAGCAGGGGCTACGGCCTGGATCATGGCGAACCCTATGCCCTGGAGCACCCTGACCGCGGTAAGCTGGCCGACATCGAGGGAGAGGCCGCACAAGACGCTCGCCAACGTAAAGACGGCGAATCCACCGATGTAGACGCGCCGGTAGCCGATCACGTCACCGAGTCGTCCGAAGGTCAGCAGCAGGCTCCCCGCGGTCACCAAATAGGCGACGACGATCCACTCGATCTCAGGGATGCCGACCTCGAAGTCGTGGGCGATGGTCGGCAGTGAGATATTGACGATGCTACCGCTCAGGGTGCTTATGAAGGTCCCGACGGAGACGGCAGAGAGCACGAGCCACTTCCTGTTGTCCACGGAGTTAGCTTGCCCGACCGTCATCCAGCGAGTCCTCGATCGACTGTTTCGCTCCTACGAACTCTCAGGGTGTGCTTGTTCCTCCACCCTTGCTATCGGTAGCATAGCTATTCCCCGAATGGCCGTTAACACCGTTGCGCTCGAGGCTGGTGCCGAGGGCCTCCAGCGCCAGGGGCCGCAGTACCCGGTCAACAGCGAGCTGGGCGCGATCCCTCTCGGAACCTTCAGTGTCTGGGACGAGCTTCAAGGCGGCGGAGATCAGGTTCGGAGAGTCGCCGTTGGCGCCCTCTATGCGCCTGGCCAGGTACTCGAGCGTGATCCCCGCCACCAGCCCGTCCTGCCTGGAGGGGCCGGGGGCCGCGACGGGTGCCGCCTCATTCCCCTCCTCGCCCAGACGGATATTCTTCATCAAGAGCGCGGCGACGATGGCCGCCGATACGGCGACGAGGGTGAAGACGAAGCCGTCGTGGAGAGAATCCGAGAGGCCTTCCCGGGAAACCTGGAGGATCTGCTCGACGAGCTGCTCCCCGCCGGGGAAGGCGGAAGCCACGCGATCCAGGGAGTTGCGGGCCTGGTCGCTCACCAGCGCGTTCGGATCTTTCAGGGCATCTATCAGTCGTCCAGGAGCCTGCGGCGGGGCATTGTTCACAAGGTAGTCAGCGTAACCCGAGGTCACGAGCGAGCCGATAACTGCCGTGCCGACCGTCGAGCCCAGAGAACGGATGAACTGCGTGGCCGAGGTCGCGACGCCGAGAAGTCTCTTCTCGACGGTGCTCTGGACGGCGAGGGTCGCCGACGGCATGAGCGGTCCGAGGCCGAAGCCAGTAACCATGAGGGAGAGGGCGACGGTTCTCTGCGTGGAGTCCACATCCAGCATCGTCAACAGGTAGACGCCGAAGGTCATCACTATCGAGCCGGCAATCATGAACGGTTTGATACGCTTCACGCGGGCTATGATCTGGCCGCAGATAATCCCCATGGCCGTCATGCTG
>JARDZQ010000023.1 GCA_029240775.1 Rubrobacteraceae bacterium
CGCCGAGCGCAGTCTCAACAAGGCAACCCCGATCATCTCCACCCGCCACGCCGTCCGCTACCTGAGGAGAAAAGGCTTCACCTCGGCGCACGAGCTGCGTACTTGGGAGAAGATCTCCATCACCAAAGGCCGGGCACGGCTCGGCCTCACGGCGATGCCGGGCACCCATGCGCCAGGTCCCCTCGCGAAGGTGCTCCCCCCCGTGATGGGGAGCATGCTCGAGTTCGGGGCGCCGGAGGGAGAGGTGCATCTGCGCCTCTACATAAGTGGGGACACACTTATCCACAAGCACCTAAAGGAGATACCTCGCCATTACGCCGGGATAGACTTGGCGCTCCTGCACCTCGGGGGGACGAAGGTCCTTGGCATCATGGTCACCTTGGACGCCGGGCAGGGCGTCGAGGCGATCAGGCTCATCGAGCCCCGGACCGCGATCCCGATCCACTACAACGACTACACCGTCTTCAAGTCCCCGCTCGACGACTTCAAACAGGCGGTCGCCGAGGCGGGGCTGGAAGACAGGGTCCACTACCTGAGCCACGGCGACACCTACCATTTCGAGGTCCCTGCAAGTCCTTAGCGTCCGCTGTTCTGCGTGAGCGGGTATCTCATCCAGACGTTCGGGACCTAGTTTGGCTACAGGTCCTACAGCATTTTCATGAAGTACAGGGTTTGGCCCGCGGGGTGATCCGGCAGCTCCCCGAAGACCACAGAGCCGAAACGCTCGCAGAAGGGATGTGTCTGGAGGCTGACGGTCCCGTCGCCCTCGTCTCTGAGGAAGGTAGCGAGTGGGCTGTAGTAAGTATCCCGGGTAACCGCCACGTTGTGGCGGGCGACGGCCTTCCGGGCCCGCGCGGGGCTCGGAGACTACCATCACGCAGAGCCAGGTTGACGAGCTTTATGGTCTCCCTGCGAAGGCAGCGCCCTTAGAGCTTACGCAGCCTATGCTTTGCGTTCAAGCAGGGACATCGAGCACTATCTTCCCGATACCGGAGCCTTCTTCCATGTGCTTCATCGCCGTCGCTGTGTCCTGGAGCGAGAAGGTCTCGTTGATGATAGGACGCAGGCCATGGTCGGCCCATAAGTTCAGCATCGCCCCGAACTCCTCGTTGGTACCCATCGCGGTCCCGAGGACGGTGAGGTGCTTGAGGAAGATCCTGGGCATCACCACGCTCACCTTCGGTCCTGCGGTCGCCCCGAAGGTGACTATGCGGCTGCCGGGTTTGGCGAGAGAGACCATAGCGTCGAAGGCCTCGCCGCCGACGTGGTCCACCGAGAGGTCTACCCCGCCGACCATCCCCTTCAGCTCCCTGCTCCAGTCCTCGGAGTCGTAGTTGACGCCGCCTTCGGCGCCGAGCTCCTTGGCCTTCTCGATCTTCGCGTCGCTCCCCGACGTGACGAAGACCCGCGCCCCCAGCGCCGCGGCGATCTGCACGACGAAGGTCGCCACCCCGCTCCCGATACCGGGAACCACGACGGTCTCGCCCTCCTGCACCCCTCCGCGCGTGACGACCGCCCGGTAAGCGGTCAGAGCGCCCAAGGGTATCGCGGCGGCCTCCTCGTGCGAGAGGTGCGAGGGCTTGGGGAAGACGTTCTCCGAAGGGACCTTGACGAGCTGGGCGAAGGTGCCGTCGTCGGGGAGCCCGAGGATGCGGTACTCCTTACCGGGCTTTTGGGGATCGTCGCCCCAGTAGAGCGCGGGGTTTATGACTACCTCGGTACCCTCGTCGGGACCTGCGGCGCCGTCCCCGCGCGCGACGACCTCACCCGAGCCGTCCGAGCCCAGGATGACGGGGAGGGCCTCCGGCTTCGCGCCGGGGTACTGGCCCCTGGTCACGAAGACGTCGCGGCGGTTGAGCGCCGCTGCGTGCAGCCTGACGACCGTCTCGCCCGGGCCGGGTTCGGGGTCTGCTACGTCCTCGTAGCTCAGGCTGTCCGGCCCCTCGATCTCGTGCAGTACCATGGCTTTCATGGGTTCTTCCCTTCGGTCGGAAAGCTTTCTACGCAAACGCGTTGAGGCCCGTGATCTCACGCCCCACTATTAGCGCCTGGACGGTGTCGGTGCCCTCGTAGGTGTAGACGGCTTCTATGTCGGCGGTGTGCCTGGCGACGTGGTACTCGAGCAGGATGCCGTTGCCGCCGAGGATGTCGCGCGCGTCGGAGCAGACCCCTCGCGCCTTCCTGGCGTTGTTCATCTTTGCGAGAGAGGCCATCCCGCCTGTCATCTTGCCCTCTTGCAGGAGCTGGCTCAGGCGGAGGCACATCAGCTGCATGTTGGTGATCTCCGCGAGCATGCTGGCGAGCTTGGCCTGGATGAGCTGGAAGTTGGCTATTGGTTTGCCGAACTGGACGCGCTCCCTGGCGTAGGTGAGCGCAGCCTCGTAGCTCGCTACGGCGTGACCGATGGCCTCCCACGCCACCCCATAGCGGGTGGCGGTCAGGACCTTCGCCGTGTCCTTGAAAGTGCGGGCGTGCTCGAGCCGGTTCTCGACCGGAATTCTTGCGCCTTCCAGCTTGATGTCTGCCTGCCAGACGCAGCGCTTGGAGGTCTTGCCCTTTATGACCTCGGCCGAGTAGCCCGGCGTCCCCTTCTCGACCAGGAAGCCGCCGACGTTGCCCTCGTCGTCGCGCGCCCAGATTACTGTTACGTCGGCGAAGGTGGCGTTGCCGATCCATCGTTTGGCGCCGTCGAGGACGTACTCGTCGCCCTTGCGCCTGGCTCTCGTCTCCAGCTGCACGACGTCCGAGCCGTGGTTCGGCTCCGTTAGTCCGAAGGCCCCGAGCTTCTCACAGCGGGCCATCGGCGGGAGCCACTTTGACTTTTGCTCCTCGGAGCCCAGCATAGCTATCGTCCCCATCGCGAGCCCAGATTGGACGCCGTAGAAGGTGTTCAGGCTACCGTCGCCGCGGGCGAGTTCGGCGGAGACGAGCCCCGAGGCGACCTCGCTCATCCCGGGGCAGCCGTACCCCTCTATGGTGCCGCCCGTGATGTTCAGCTCTGCGATCTTGGGTATCAGCTCGAACGGGAACTCGGCCCTCTCCCAGTAATCGTTTATGACCGGGATCACCTCCCGGTCGGCGAAGGCGCGCACCTTGTCCCGGATCTCCCGCTCCTCGTCCGTAAGCAACTCGTCGATGAGGTAGTAGTCTGTGCCCAGCGATCTGGCGACGTCGGCAAGCACCTGGTCTCCTCCTTCCGTAAGGCCCCCGCAAACTCTAGCATCTCTCCACGCCGCCGTGCCGGAGTGCTATGGTGAACGGGGTAGGTGAAATACAACTGTGCGAAGACGGGGGTAAAGCTACGATGACGCACCGGATACGCCGGGTGGTGGTGCTCGGCGCGGGGACGATGGGCGCGGCCATCGCGGCCCACTGCGCCAACGCCGGCCTCGAGGTAGACCTGCTGGACATCGCCCCGGACGATGGAGAAGACGAGAATGCCGTCGTCAGAGCCGGCTTCGACCGGATGAAGAAAGCCCGGCCAGCCGCCCTCATGAGCGAGCGGGCAGCGGACAGGATCTCTCTCGGAAACTTCGACGATGACCTCGAACGGGTCGCCGAAGCCGACTGGGTTCTCGAAGCGATCCTGGAGAGACTAGAACCGAAACGGGAGCTGATGCAGCGGGTGGAGGGCATCGCGAAGGAGAACGCCATAATCTCCTCCAACACCTCCGGCATACCGCTACACGAGATAGCCGCGGGTCGTTCGGAGAAATTCAGGCGTCGCTTCCTCGGCACGCACTTCTTCAACCCGCCGCGCTACCTGAAGCTCCTGGAGATCATCCCCACCGAAGACACAGACCCCGGGGTCATCGAGCTCGTGCGGGACTTCGGGGAGCGGGTTCTCGGGAAAGGGGGCGTGATCGCCAAGGACACCCCGAACTTTATCGGGAACCGGCTGGGGAGCTTCACCGGGATGCAATCGGTTACCTATGCCCTGGAGAACGGCTACGGCATAGAGGAAGTAGACGTCATAACGGGGCCCCTGATCGGGCACCCCAGGACCGCCACCTTTCGCCTGAACGACCAGGTTGGCCTGGATATCGCCGTCGGCGTCGCAGAGAACCTGATCGAAGCCGCCCCCGAGGACGAGTCGCTTGAAGAGATGAAACCCCATCCTAGGCTGAAGAAGATGCTTGAGAAGAACCTCCTCGGCAACAAGACCGGCGCCGGCTTCTACAAGCGCGACAAACGCGATGGCAAGACCGTCTTCGACGTCCTGAACCTGGAGACCTTCGAGCACGAGCCCGCGCAGAACCCGGAGATCCCCATAGCCAGAGCAGCGCAAGAGCAAGGTGACCTGGGCGCCCGGCTGCGCTTCCTGATAGAGAAGGCCGACGAAGACCGGCACGCCCGCTTCATCCGGGACACGCTCCTGCCGTACATGGCGTACGCCGCCCGCAGGGTGCCGGAGATCTCCGATACCCTGGAGGACGTCGATCACGCCTTGGAGTGGGGCTTCGGCCACCAGACCGGCCCTTTCAGGACATGGAACCTCCTCGGCGTCGGTGAGACCGCCGAGAAGATGGAGGCCATGGGCATCGAGGTCGCACCCTGGGTGAACGATATGCTCGAAGCCGGCAACGAGGGTTTCTACAAACGGGAGAGAGACCGGGAACTCGCCTACAGCCCGGTCCACAAGGACTACGAGCCGGTCCGCGAGGACCCGATGGTTATCTCGCTTGACCGTCTTCGCGACGCGGGCAAGGAGATCTCACGCAACGACTCGGCGAGCCTGCTCGATCTCGGAGACGGCGTCCTCTGCCTAGAGTTCCACACAAAAGGCAACTCTATAGACGCGGCCATCGTCGAGATGGGCTACGAAGCGCTCCGGCGCCTCGAAGACGAAGACTGGGCCGGCCTCGTCATCGGCAACGGGGGCCGCAACTTCAGCGTTGGGGCGAACCTCGGCGAGGTAGCCCGCGCCGCGAGCGACGGCAAGCTGGATGAGATCGGGGAGCGCGTCGCCGCCCTGCAAGACCTCCTCATGGGCTTCCGCTTCGCCCCGAAGCCGGTCGTCGCCGCACCGCGTGGCCAGACCCTGGGAGGAGGGCTCGAGGTCTGCCTGCACGCCGACCGCGTCGTCGCCGCCGGGGAGACCTACATGGGCCTGGTCGAGGCGGGGGTTGGCCTTATCCCCGCGGGCGGCGGCACCAAGGAGCTTGCGCGCAGGCTCGTCTCCGGACCGCTCGGCATAACCCCTGACGCGACCCCCCTCCCGTTCGTGCAGAAGGCGTTCGAGATCATAGCGATGGCCAGGACCTCATCCAGCGCCCTGGAGGCTCAGGAGCTCGGCTTCCTCGACGAGGACGACCGGGTCGTGATGAACGCCGACCACCTCCTCTCCGCAGCCAGACGCGAGGTCCTCGACCTCGCCGACGGCTACACGCCCCCAGAGCGCGGCAAGAACGTCTACGCCGCCGCCAAGACCGCGCGCGCCGCGCTCGAGATCCAGGTAAAGACCCTGCAGTGGGGCGGCTACGCGAGCGAGTACGATGGCGTCATAGCCGGCCACACCGCCCGCATCCTGACCGGCGGAGAACTGTCCTTGCCCCAGTGGGTGACCGAAGAATACCTGCTAAAGCTGGAGAGAGAGGCGTTCATGGATCTTCTCGAGAACGAGCAGACGCACGAGCGGATCTCGCACATGCTGGAGACCGGTAAGCCGCTGAGGAATTAGGTTCTGAGGCTCTAGGCTCTTAGGTATTAGGTAGAGGATCTGGTTGAGACAGCGTAGATCGAACCACAAGCACTTACCTCAAGACCTTAGAACCTGAGCGACCGAAGGGAGCGACAATGAACGAGGCAGTCATCGTTTCGGGGGCGCGTACCGCCGTGGGCCGGGCGCCGAGAGGGACTCTGCGCGGGGTGCACCCGGTGGACCTGGGGGCCGCCGCGATCAGGGAAGCCGTCGGGCGGGCCGAGGGGCTGGAGCCGCGAGAGGTCGAGGACGTCATCGTGGGCTGCGCGATGCCGGAGGGTACGCAGGGGTACAACATGGCCCGGCTCTCCTCCGTACGCGCTGGCATGCCCGATACGGTGCCTGCACAGACCATAAACAGGTTCTGCTCTTCGGGATTGCAGACCATCGCGATGGCGGCTGAGGGGATCATGATCGGCCACGCCACCACGATCGTCGCGGGCGGCATCGAGCACATGTCCTCCACGCTGGAGATGCCTAACTTCTCCCCGGCCCCTGCGCTCGTCGAGACGAACCCGGCGGTGTACATGGGGATGGGCCTGACCGCCGAGCAGGTGGCCAGAGAGTTCAACGTCTCGCGCGAGGACCAGGACGAGTTCGCCCTCCGCAGCCACTCGCTGGCGAAGGAGGCCGTCGAGGGCGGGCTCTTCGACGAGGAGATCGTGCCGCTCGATGTGGAGTACGACCTCGTGGGTGAGGATGGCGAGCCCGAGCACTTCGAGACCATGTTCAAGAGGGACGAGGGGCCGCGCGACACCTCGCTGGAGAAGCTCGCAAACCTCCCGACCGTCTTCCAGCAAGGCGGCACGGTGACGGCAGGAAACTCCTCGCAGCGCAGCGACGGTGCGGCGGCCGTAGTCGTCATGGAGCGCGAGGAGGCCGAGAGGCGGGGGTTCACGCCGCTCGCCCGCTTCGTCGGGTTCGCGGTGGGGGGTGTCAGGCCCGAGGTAATGGGCATCGGGCCGACGGTAGCCATCCCGAAGGTGCTCGAGCTCACGGGCATCGGTCTCGAAGACATAGACCTCGTCGAGTTCAACGAGGCCTTCGCGGCGCAGGCGCTAGCGGTGATTCGGGAGGTCGGCCTGGACCTCGAGAAGACCAACGTCAACGGCGGCGCCATAGCCCTCGGCCACCCGATGGGGGCCACGGGGACGAAGCTCACGATAGGGCTAATGAGCGAGATGAAGCGCCGGGGCTCCCGCTACGGCATGGTCACGATGTGCATCGGCGGCGGGATGGGGGCGGCCGGCATCTTCGAGAACCTGCAGAACTAGAGAAGCAGGCATGTCGACCCTCTAGGCGATCAGGACGAAGATACCGACAGCGAAGAGCGCGATTCCCATCACGATGGCGCCGATGCCTCCGACGCCGAGCCACCGTACCGTCTTGCCGAGGCTCTGGCCGAGCGCATCCTCGGAGCGGTGACTGACGACGAAGCGGTGTCCCTCCTTGCCGGATGGCGGCCCCCCGATCGGCCCGTCCTCCTGTACCGTTCCGAGCACGTAGACCTGTGCGTCTACGGTCAGGATGTTCTCTGTGTAGCGGTAACCCAGAGTGCGCTCGCCGCCGCCGAGGTTGATGGTCGCCTCACCGAGCGAGATCGAGGGCCCGTTACCGCCCGTGTTGCGCTCGAAGCGGTCTACGACCTGCCTGGCGTCCACCTCCGCGCTCTCACCGTTCACCGGGACCCTGCCGGTTGCATCCTCGACCGTAAACGGCGCGAACTGCTCATTCTGGGCCACAACCTCCGAGCGCCGGTCAGAGCCGACGTCGTCGTAGTCGCGCTCCAGGTACTCCCGTACTATTTTGGAGTAGTAGGCGCACGTCTCGTTCGCCATCTCGCTGATCAGGGGCTCATCGCAGCGCAGCGTGCCCTTGACCTCGACGAGCGTTCCAGGGGAGAGTCCGGAGACGTCAGAGGCGTTCGAGGTCTCGGTCTGGCCCATCAGGGCCGCCTTCTGCTTGTTTTTGTTCCGGAAGTAGAGCAGTGCGCCGCCGGCCGCTAGGAAGATTACGGCGAAGAGCAGCAGGACCAGGAACGTAGTCATTCGATACCCTCCTTGATTTTCGAGCGTCGGAGTTCCGCACACGAACTGTACTCGCGGTCGCTGACCCCGGGTCATCACCCAAATGGATGATTTAGCGCGGGAGCATTCGTGCCCCGGGAGCAGCTCCAGCGTTGTATCAGCAGATGCAACTTGACTGACTTTCGATCTCGCGATTGTCTGAGTCAGTGTCCCGTTCCGGCCGGGGATAAAGTACCCCCGACTTTCGCTGCAAGGGGTCGTGACCAGCTTCGTCTAATGGAAGATCAGGGTCAGCGCGCCCACGTAGAGCATCGCGGCGAGCGTGACGGCGAGGCCGAAGCCCCAATTCCTTTTCGGTCCGATCTCAAGCGGGTGCAGCCCCGTGAGGCGCGCCAGCATCGTAACGGCGCTGGAGAAGGGGGTGAGCAGGAGCGCCGACTGAGCGCCGAGCAGGAGCGCGACGGCCCACAGCGCGGGCGCGGGCCCGCCGTCGAGCGGGAAGGCGGTATTTATGAGCAACACCATCGGGATGACGTGTATGCCGACGACGAAGCCCACGCCGATAGTGAGCATGAGCGCCGGCGCCACGAGAAGCGGGGGCAGGGATGAGAGAAGGTTCCCAAGTGGCGCGAGCGCCCCGAGCTCTGCGAGGGAGAGCACGAGGATGCCAGCAGAGCCGAAGAGAGCAAACTCGGCGTGCGAGGCTGTGAGCGAGCCTCGCGTCTCGCCGGCAAGACGCCCCAGAGGCGAGGTCCTGCGCAAGATGAGCGCCGCCAGAACCGCGATCAGGACGACCACCAAGGCGACCGTGACGGCGATGGTCGCGGTCAGCGAGAGATTGGGGAACAGGAGGTTGGCGAGCGCTACCGTAGCGACGAGCAGCACCGGATAGAGGACGACCGCTGCCGCCTTGCGGTCGAGCGGCTCGTCCGGACCAGGAGGAGCTTCCGTATCTTCTACCTCGCGCTGGGCGAAGAGGGATGTCGCCGCCAGGCCGAGCAGGGCGAACGGGAGCGTGACGGTAAGGAGGCTCGGGTAGGAGACACCGGTGAGCACGATCGTTGTTGCCGTAAAGACGTTCAGGTTCGTCCACAGCGGGGCGAACGAGAAGCCTCTTCCGGCCCACACGAGCGCGTTGATGCGCGAGCTCGGGGCGGCGCGCCCCACGATCACGTCTATCAGGACGAAGGCGCCGACGTCCAGGACCGCCCCGAGCACGTGGCCCATGATGCTCGAGGCCGCTCCCACGCCCGCGCCGCGCCTTCTCAGAGCCGCTACGAGGCCCCGGATCTGGGCCTCGTAGCGGGCCGCCCGAAGGGGGTAGCCGGCGACGCTCAAGACGAGAAGCACCGCGACCACCCCGAAATAGTCCGGGAGCCCCCCGACGAACGCGCCGGCGTCGAACCTTCCCGTGACGACCGCTGCTCCGAGCGCGACGAACGAGACGAGCGCCAGGCCCTTGTGGAACGAGCTCGCCCACGGCACTGAGACCGCGTAAAGGGCGGCACCCGTGCCAAGGAAGACGGCCGTCGCTACAGAGGACGGCGCGAGGTTGGACCATGCGTACGCCGCGAGGAAGGTCGCCCCGAGCGCCGGTCGCACCCCGTCGAGCCGTGCCCTGGCGCTCCCGGAGAGGGCCGTCTTCTGTGTACTCTCTCTCACCGCCTAAGTTTGGCAAAAAAGAACCCTTCTGACCAACGACCCACGCACGCTTTCCCACTTGGGAAAGGAGGGCTACTACGTAGACTTACGGGGTAGCCTCCGACCGGTCGGGACGTCGGTTAGAGAAGGAGGAACAGATGGGGAAGAGGGAACGCTACGAGCCGGGGACCTTCTGCTGGGTCGAGCTCGCGACCACAGATCCCGCGGGCGCTAAGGCGTTCTACACGGGGCTCTTCGGCTGGGAGGCGGAGGACGTGCCTGCGGGGGAGGCGACCTACACGCTCCTGCGCCTGGACGGCGACGAGGTCTACGGCCTCTACGCGTTGGACGCCGCCCGGCGCGAAGCGGACATCCAGCCCCACTGGCTCTCCCACGTGAGCGTCGAGGACGCCGAGGCGGTGGCCTCCAGGTCGCGCGAGCTGGGAGGCACCGTGGAAGGCGGAGTCGTCGACGTGGGCGAGCACGGCCGGTTCGCGATCGTCCGCGACCCGTCGGGCGCCAACCTCGTAGCGTGGGAGACGAGGGCGGGCGCTCGCAGGGTCAACGATCCTGGCTGCATGACCTGGAACGAGCTCCAGACCCGCGAACCCGAGAGGATGGCGGCCTACTACGCTGAGCTCTTCGGCTGGAAGATGGAGGCCCAGCGGGAGGACGCTAACCTGGCCTACGTGGTTATCAAGAACGGCGGGAAGTCGAACGGCGGCATCATGCCGGTGACGGAGCCACAAGGCGACGCTCCTTCATTCTGGCTCGCCTACTTCACGGTTGCCTCGTCAGACGACGCCGCCGCGAAGACCCAGGAGCTCGGCGGCAGGGTTTACGCCGGGCCGATGAATATAGGGGCTGGCCGCATCGCGGTCCTAGCCGACCCTCAGGGGGCGGCGTTCGCCGTCTTCGCGGGCGAGACGGACGATTAGACGGATTGTGTGGGGGCGGTTCGCGAACTGCCCCTACGCTGACCGAAAGCGAGAACGGCGGCATATAATCGGGCGACGTCGGCCTGATAGATCGAAGAAGGGTTGCGCCTTGGCGAACCGCACTGCGAGAGCGCTTCACGGAGTGCTGGCTCTCGTGTTTCTCCTGTTTTGTGTCGCCTGCGGCGGGGGCTCCGGGGGTTCGTCGCCTGCGTCCTCGACATCGACGAGCGGGGACGAGCCACAAAAGCCAGCGCAGACGCGGGAGGCCGGCGAAGAGCCTGCTCCCGGAGGTGGCGGGCGGACGTCCGCGGAGGTCGGTCCGGTCGAGGTGGAGAGGAGCGTTATCGCTACTGACCTCGAGGTGCCGTGGGGGTTCGCCTTTCTCCCGAACGGCGACGCCCT
>JARDZQ010000024.1 GCA_029240775.1 Rubrobacteraceae bacterium
TCTCCTCCGATGGGCGAGGATGCCAAGGCCCATAGTGAGGGCGCCCGCGAGCACGGCCGCGTACTCGTTGCCGACCCCGTAGAACCGGGTCCCGGTGGCTGGGTTGTAGCCCAGGGTGGAGAACCGCTCGAGCGCCCCTCCTGCTGCGGCGTCGAGGGTCACAAGGGCAGCAGTCGCCAGGGCTATCCTCGTGAGCGCTCCGGCAAACGAGCCTGAGATCCTGCAGGAGAGGGCAGTGATCCCACCCGCGAACAGCGCGGTCAACGCGCCGACGGACAGCACGTCCGTGACCGGGATCGCCGCCGCGAGCAACGCCCCCGCGGGGAGCGCCGCTAGCGCGAGCACGGCCAGAGAGACGCCCCGCCTGCCGCGCCGCAGGACGTCCCCACCCAGGGCGAGCGCCCATAGCGCGCCCACCACCGCCCACACTGCAAACCCCTTGTCCTCCACGAACCACAGCCTGCGCTGCAGTAACTCCGCGCTCTCAGCCTGGCCCGGGCGCGTCTCCGCCGCGCGCCCGCTCATCTCCGGCGGGACCGGTACCCCGAGAGCGTCGAGCAGGGTCGGCGCCACGTCCGCGTTGGTCAGGAGCCCCACCGTGCGCGTCGCCGGCGAGTAGAGAAGTCCCCCTTCGCTTCCCGGCTGGACCAGAACAAACGGCGTCAGGTTCGGCGTCTCCGGAGGACCGATCGGGGAGGCCACGGCGACGGTGGCCCCCGCCTCCCGGGCGGCCTCGACGAGCTCTGCGGTCTGCTTCGGGTCCGAGGCGTCCACGGCGACTAAGCCTGCGCCGTCTCCCAGGGCGTCGCCGAGATCCGCGAGAGGGTCTTCGCCATCGTAGCTGCGGGGCACCTCGCTGTCCGAGGTCATCACCACGAGGCCCGCCCTATCTCCCACGGCTGCTGCCTGCACGTCGGCTTGCTCGAGAGCGTCGCCGAGGGAACCCGGATGGACAGTCTGCGCCGGGCCATCGAAAGCGTTCGGTATCCGTCCGGGGTCATCGGGTAGATTCTCGGGCAGGAACCTGGTGTCCACCCGCGCGCCCGCGCCGAGGAAGACGTAGCCGAAGCGGGGGTCCCCTGGAGGCGAGGTGCCCTGGACGACGGAGAGCGTCGCCGCCGCGCCGTCCGAGAAAGCCTCCTCGAGGCCCGGCTCCGACTCCACCGCTTCCCAGGAGAGGCCGTCTGCGAGGACGAGGACGACTGGGCGCTGCGACGGCGCTGCGGTGGCCGGGAGAGGGATAGCCGAGACGGCGAAAGCCGCCAGGAACAGGGGAAGCAGTATCCAGAACAAGAGCGCCCGCACGGCGCAACCAGTTTAGCAGAGCAGGCGCCGTGTACCTCGCGCTCTGGTAATAGAGAGGACCGGCCGCCTCGCGAGTTGCTAAACTGCGCCCCGAGTTTGAACGCTACGACACACGCCGTCTTCGGGGTCGCTGCGCTGGCGGGGGCTTCCCTCATCGCCGGGACCGAACCGCCCGCCTACGCCTACCCCCTCGCCGTCGCGGCGGCCTGGCTGCCGGACGTGGACAACCCGCGCAGCACTTTAGGCAACGGTCTCAGCCGCATGAAGAGCCCGGTGCTGAACCTGCTGACCCGGCCCGTGAGCTGGGCTCTGAGGGTCACCTCCTTCACCCTCGTACGCACCGTCGGGCATCGCACCCTGACCCACTCGCTGCTGGGTATCTTGCTCTTCACTTTGCCGGTATGGCTGATCCTGGGCAGGTATACGGCACTTGCCCTCGCCCTTGTCGCGGGCTACGCCTCGCACGTCTTCGCGGACGCTCTGAACACGCGGGGGGTCCCGCTCCTCTGGCCCATAGGCGGTTCTGTAAGGCTGCTGCCTGGCGGCATAAGATCCGGTGGGGCAGTGGAGGTGGCCGTGGCGCTCGTGGCTCTGGGCTTCGCAGGGTGGGAGCTCTACCTGCTACATCCGGCGGTGCGCGGCGCCCTCGGTCTGCTCCAGCCACTCTAGCATCGCGCGGCTCGCCGGGTGGATGGGACGGTCGCGTTCCTCGTTGTGGGCGACGACGCGTCGCAGGGCTTCGGTGGCGGCCTCGCGCAGGTCCTGTTGCGCGAGCTCCCTGATCCTGCCCACGCTCGGGTAGTCGCGGGCGGGTTCGATCTTGTCCGCCACGTACAGAGCGAGCGCGATCTGCCCTATCCCCGCAGCCCCGACGGTGTGGACCCGTACGGCCTCCAGTACCTCCCTGTCCTCGACGCCGAGCTCCCGCCGTCCTAACTCCGCGGCTACAGGCCCGTGCAAGAGCTTCGGGCTCTCCCGCTCCGGCACGCCGATATGCAGGTTCCACTCCTCGGCGAGTCGTATGAACTCCTCCGGCTCTCTCTCCCTCGCGGCGTCGTGCAGGAGGGCGGCGAGGCGCGCTCGGTCCGGGTCGAGACCGTGCTTTCGCGCCAGGCTCTCCGCGGTATCGGCGACCCTCACGGTGTGGCCGTAGCGCTTGTCGGAGAGCCTCGCTCGCGCGAAGGCGTCTGCGGCTTGGAGGAGCGCGCGGTTCTCGGCGGGGTCTCTCACGCGGTGGATTGTAGAATAGAAGCATGCACGATGGGCAGAAGAACATAAAGAGCGCCGAGATAGTCACGATCGGGACCGAGATACTGCTCGGCGACCTGGTGGACACCAACACGGCGTGGTTGAGCGCGCGGCTCGCCACTCTGGGGGTGGGCGTCTACCGCCACACCACCGTCGGGGACAACAGGCACAGGATCGCTGACGCCCTCAAAGAGGCGGCCTCGCGCGCGGACCTCGTGATCACGACGGGAGGACTCGGGCCGACCTCCGACGACCTGACGAACGAGTGCCTGGCCGCCGTGACGAGCAGGGAGATGGTCGAGTACGCGGAGGCGCGCGCGCACGTGGATGAGATGTTCAGGCGTTTCGGTCGCGAGCCGACGGCCAACAACTACAAGCAAGCGCTCTTCCCGGAGGGGACCGAGCTCATCCCCAACCCTTTAGGCACGGCGATGGGCGCCCTCCTCGAGGCCGAGGGCACGCTCTTCGCGACGCTTCCCGGCGTGCCTTCCGAGATGCGTGGCATGTTCGAGGAGACGCTGCAGCCCCTGATCCGGAACCGCAGCGACGGCTCCATTATCTCGAGGACGCTCTGGTTCGCCGGCATCGGCGAGTCGGCGCTCGCGGAGAAGGTCCAGGACTTCCTCGACGCCACGGACCCCACGGTCGCCCCCCTGGCCGGCCAGGGCAAGGTGAGGTTGCGCATAACCACCCGCGCCGCCACCCAGGAGGAGGCCGAGGAGAGGATAGCGCCGGTTGAAGAGGAGATCCTCGCCCGCCTCGGCGAGTACTACTTCGGCGATGACGACGAGACGCTGGAGAGCGCGGTCGCGCGCCTGCTCCAGGCACAACACTCGACCCTCGCCCTCGCCGAGAGCTGCACGGGCGGCCTGCTGGCCAAGCGCCTGACGGACATGCCCGGCTCCTCGGAGTACTTCAAGGAGGGGCTAGTCACCTACTCCAACGAGTCGAAGGAGTGTCTGCTCGGGGTACCACATGAGATGCTCGCAGAGCACGGCGCCGTCTCCGAGCCGGTCGCCCGCAAGATGGCCGAGGGCGCGCGCAAGCTCTCGGGAGCAGACTTGGGGCTCTCTGTGACAGGCATAGCCGGCCCCGACGGCGGGACAGAGGAAAAGCCCGTCGGGCTCGTCTTCGTGGGGCTCTCGGACGCTGAAGTAACCTTCGCGGAGAGGTTGGATCTCTCGGCCTGGGCGCGCTCGCGCGACGCCATCAGGGAGCGGAGCGCGAACTGGGCCTTCGACCTTCTAAGGCATCGCCTCGAAGAACGAAATAATTCTTAGATACTTCCCTTGTGGCACGCGGGGCATGGTAGTACACTTCGCGAAGTTGACGGCACGCGAAAGGGGGTGATCCAGATAGACGCATCGAGTAGTCGCCGCGGGTATCTTCTGGGAGAGGTGGCTCTGACCTAGACCCGCCCAAATCCCTAGCGGGATCCTGGGTTACTTCTTTCCGCCTCTCCAGTGGTTGCAGGCGGACGTGCTGAAAGACGGGATACCTGCGTAGTACTCAGAAGGGTACGGCCCCCGGATTCTTCCGGGGGCTCGTTCTTTGCCGCTTTATTCCTCTCCGTCGTAGTAGCCGACCTCCGCGTCGGCCCGCAGGTACTTGTGCAAGGTCCTCGTGTCTCTAGGACCTCCCGGCGCCGCCCCGGCGAAGACGCCTAACTTGCCGGAGTCGGGGTAGACGAGAACGTCGGGTTCTATCATCGTCGAGAAGCACAGGTAGCGCAGGGGCGTGTCGGAGGGGTTGAAGACCTGGTGCGCACCCGCCGGCCCGACGTGCAGCGCGGCAAAGTCTCCCTGCGAAACCTCCACTTCTTTCTCCCCGATCCGGAGGATGCCCGATCCCTCGAGCACGAAGATCGCCTCCTCGTTGGCGAGGTGGTAGTGGTGGGGCCAGGCTCGGCGCCCTGGCGGTACCTCGTACAGGCTGCAGCCCAGCTTCTGAGCCCCGGCAGCGGAGCCTAGCTGCTTGCGGCGATGACCGAACTTTTCGCCGTGCGATTGCTGGTTCCAATCCAGATCGTTGGTCCTCACGAGGTTCGGAGCACTGGACATGGTCCTCCTCTCTAATGTTGCGCGAGTTCTCCTTACCGCTCCTCTAGTGGCACCCACCGCCTGTCTTTCTCTCCCACATACGCCGACTGCGGCCGGATGATGCGGTCGAGCGCCCGCTGCTCGAAGCAGTGCGCCGTCCAGCCCGCCACCCTCGAGACGGCGAAGGTGGGGGAGAATAGCTCCGGGGGCATCCCCAAACCGTGCAGCAACAGCGCGGTGTAGAACTCGACGTTGGTCTGCAAGTTCCGCCCCGGCCTGTGCTCGGCGAGCACCCTTAGCGCCGTCTTCTCGACCTCGAGCGCCAGCTCGTAGAGCTCCTGGTCCCCCTCCGTGGCGTACAGGCGCTCCGCCGCTTCCGCCAGCACGTCGGCCCTCGGGTCCCTGACCCTGTAGATGCGGTGGCCAAAGCCCATGAGCCGCTCGCCGCGCGCGAGCCGCTCCCGCAGTACGGCCTCCGCCCTGCCCGGATTCCCGATCTCGAATACCACGTCGAGCGCCGGTCCGGGCGCGCCGCCGTGCAGCGGTCCCTTGAGCGCACCGATGGCCCCGACCACGGCGGAGACGACGTCCGACCGGGTCGAGACTATGACCCTCGCCGCGAAGGTGGAGGCGTTCATGCCGTGATCGGCGACGGTGTTGAGGTAGGTCTCGAGCGCCCGGACGGCCTCCGCCACCGGCTCCTCCCCGGTGAGCATGTACAGGTAATTGGCGGTGTGGCCGAGACCCGGGTCCGGTGCCACGGGCTCGTCCCCACCGAGCAGCCGCCAGTAGGCGGCGGCGATGGTCGGCAGACGCGCCACGAGCGCGAGCGCCTCGGTGCCGTCTTTAGCGGCCGTGCCCAGGCTCACGGTGCCGGCCGCCATGCGCAGAGCGTCCATCGCGGGCACCCTCTCCGCCGCCGCGGCCCGCACCAGCTCGAGCGCCGATCGCGGCAGCGGCCGCTGAGCGCCCAGCTCGTCCCGGAGGGCCGCAAGCTGCGCAGCGTCGGGCAGGGTATCGTGCCACAGCAGGTAGACGACCTCTTCAAAGGTCGCCCTGCCCGCCAGCTCCTCCACGGGGAACCCTGCGATGATGAGCTCCCCGGCCTCCCCGTTTACGGCGCTCAGGCGCGTCTCGGCAGCCGCGACGCCGTCCAGGCCGGACGCGATAACGGTCTGGGATCTCTCCTTCATGCTCCCTCTCTCGGTCCGGCAGCGGGCCCTCATCAATAGTCACTCGCCAACCGATAGAGCCCTATCGCCCACTATTGTAGAAAGCTTGAGACAAATTATCAATATTGATTTAGGTATCAATATAAGTTACGGTGTGGGCGGATAATCTGGGAGGTGAGAGATGGAGGAGTTGCGTTACCTCACGGCCCGGCGGGCGGCGGAGGAGTTAGGGGTAAGTGTGGCGACGCTCTATGCGTATGTGAGTCGGGGCATGATCCGGTCGGAGGCTGCTGGGGGGCGGGGTCGGCGCTACCGGGCCGAGGACGTGCGGCGGCTCAAGGAGCGAAAGCAGCGGAGGCGGGACCCGGACGCGGTGGTCGAGGGCGCCTTGAGCTGGGGAACGCCGGTGCTGGAGTCGCAGATCACGCTCGTGACCGACGACGGGCTCTACTACAGGGGCAGGGACGCCGTGGCGCTATCGGGTGGGAGCACGGTCGAGGAGGTTGCGGCCCTGATCTGGACCGGCGATCCGGGAGAGGCCGCGGACCTCTTCGCTGGTGATCCGCCGGAGCTTCCGCCGCGGGCTCGAGATGCAAAGGATGGCCTGCCGCCTGTCGAGGCCTTCCAGGTGCTGCTCCCGCTAGCCGGCGCCGGGGACCCTGCCGCCTACGACCTGCGTGCGGAGGCTGTGGCGCGGACCGGCGCCCGCATCCTGCGCATCATGGCGACCGCCGTCTCGGGGGAGGCGGCTCCGGGGCTCGCCGAGACGCTGGGACGGGGATGGTGTCCGCGGGACTCCGGGGCGACCGCGCACCTCGGCGCGGCCCTCATCCTCTGCGCGGACCACGAGTTGCCCGTCTCCACCTTCGCCGCGCGGTGCGTTGCTTCTTCCGAGGCAACGCCTTATGCCGTGGTGGCGGCGGGGCTCGCGGCGATGGGAGGTGTCAGGCACGGGGGCCAGATCGAGCTCGTCCAGGCCTTCTTTCGGGAGGTCGAGGCCGTGGGTAGCGCGCGGGCGGCGATCTCCGGTCGCCTCAGGCGCGGCGAGAGGATCCCCGGCTTCGGGCACTCTCTCTACCCCGGAGGCGACCCGCGCGGCGCGCAGCTCTTACGCATCACGGCCTCAGCCCACCCTGACTCTGCGGCAGTCGCGCTCTCGGCGGACGTCGTCCAGGAGGCCCTCGAGCTCATCGACGAGCGGCCCACCGTAGACCTCGGTCTCGTGACGCTCGCGCAGACGCTCGGTCTGCCGCCTGGCGGAGCCGTCGCGCTCTTCGCGCTCGGCAGGACGATAGGTTGGATCGGTCACGCCATAGAGCAGTACGCGAGCGGCACCCTCATACGCCCCAGAGCCCGCTACGTAGGAGAGCCCGTACGTTAGGCATCAGGTTTTCGTATTCCTGATGACTAGATCGGCATCTTCAGGACGCCCAGACCGTCGAGGATTATGATCGCGGTGGCGAACGAGTTGAACGTCGCGTGCGCGACGAAAGAGGGGAGGAGGCTGCCGGTGCGGACGAGTAGCGCGCACAGGACGACGGCCAGGATGAGGAGCGCCGGCAGCAGGACCGGCTCCAGGTGCAGCAGAGCGAAGAGGACGGAGGAGACGAGCGCGGCGAGGGCGAAGGAGACCCTGCGAGCGGCGCGCGGGGAGCCCTCGGGGCCATGGAGGCTCGTCGAGAGGTAGCAGCCCAGCCGGTACAGGCCGTTGAAGACGCCGCCGCGGAAGACCAGCTCCTCGACGGCGGGGCCGAGGATCACGACCACGACGATTATCGCGGGGATCGCCAGGCCGGGGCTCTCCTCGACCCAGCGCATCAGGCCCCGCATAAAGGGGCCCTGTATCGTACGCTCGGTCGAATACCCGAGGCGGTCGAGGATGAAGACGCTCGCCGCGTTTATGGGGAGGCTCGCGATCAGGGCCCCCACCCCGACGGCCATCCCGACGCCGACCCCCGCGAGCACGCCCCCTCTCGGCCACGAGAGCCCGAGGGGCGCGAGCGAGTAGCCGGCCTTCATGCCGAGGGCCCGCGCCACGAGGACCCCGCCCCAGAAGAGGCCCACGGTCAGCCCGGCGAGCACCGCGTTAAGGACGACCACCGAGAGCAGCGCCTGTTGCGCGGCGTTAATCTCCGTCTCCTTCGAGGTAGGTCCTGTTCGCGGGCCATCCGCCGGGGGCGTCCTCCAGGAGACGGCCCTTGATAGGGACCGGCAGCAGCTCGAGGCTCTCCAGCTCGTCCGCCGCCGCCCAGCGCAGCTCTATGAGCGTGGGCTTCGAGCCCGGCGCGATCTCGGGGTCGCTCCCGAGCACGGCCTCTCCGTCGCCTTCTGGCGTCATACGCACGGTAATGTCCACCGTGTGGCGGCCATCTCTCAGGAACTCGCTCACGTACAGCACGCCGGAGAAGCGGGCAGAGAGCCCTGTCTCCTCGCGCACCTCGCGCTCGGCGCACGCCGGGATGCTCTCCCCCGGCTCGAGCCTGCCGCCCGGCAGCACCCAGTACGGGTCGCGGTCCGGCTTCTGGTGGCGCACCAGCAGAAGCGCGCCGTCACGAGCCACGACCGCCCCGACCCTGATGCCGAAGTCCACGCTCGAAGGTTTGCGGTTCTTGCCCATGCAGAGTGAGTATACCTTTGGGAAGGGTCACCGCCGGCTCTATGTCCTTGTCCCCACCTGGCTCCCCACCCAGACGTAGCCATCGGACCAGACCTCGCGCTTCCAGATCGGCACTACAACTTTGATCCGCTCGATGGCGTAGCGGCTGGCCTCGAACGCCGGCCCGCGCCGCGGCGAGGCTACGACGATGGCAACGCTCGCCTGGCCGGGGTCAACCCGGCCGATCCGGTGCACGATGGAGACCTCGCGCACATCCCAGCGCTCCTCTATCTCCGCCCCGATCTCCTCGAGCTTCCTGTCGGCCATCGGGCGGTACGCCTCGTACTCGAGGTACTCGACCGACGCGCCGTCGTTCTGGTCCACCCGCGTGGTGCCCACGAAAGTCGAGACGGCTCCGCAGTCCGGTCTCTGGGCGTCCGCGATAAGGGCCCCCACGTCTATCGGCTCCTCGACGATGGCGAACAATGCCCTAGCCCCCCGAGACCGGTGGCAGGACGGCGACCTCGTCGCCGGGCGAGACGCTGGCGTCTCCGCGGGCGTACTCGCCGTTCACCGCGAAGGCTAGAGTGTCGCGCATCGGGGAGAGTCCGGGGTGCCGCTCCGCGAGGATCGGCCACAGCTCGTCGAGCGTGGTCGTCTCGGCGGAGATAACCGTCTCCCGCGTGCCGGCGCGGTCCGCGGCCGCCCCGAAGAGCAGTACCTTTATGCCGCTCATCCGTACGGCTCCGCGACATAGTCCGGACCGACGATGACGTTGAGGACGTGGGGTATGATCTCGAACTCGACGGGCTCGTCCCCGATAACCTCCCCGTCGGCGGTGAAGTCCAGCCCACCCGGCTCCGTTTGGACCTGGATCTTCTTGGCCCGGGCGGAGAAGACGCCCTCGGCGCCGAGGTAGTCGGATCGGGCCAGGGCAGCGGGGGCGAGCGCAAGCGCCTCCTTGAGCCCGATGTCTTCGATGACCACGAGGTCCAATAACCCGTCCTCGGGGTTGGCTCTGGGGGCCGCGAGCCACCCACCCCCGGCGTAACGGCAGTTGCCGACGGCCACGTTGACCGCCCGCATGGTGCGCTCCTCATCGTCGAGGGTGACCCGTACCTTACGCACGTCGAACTTCTGGGCGGTCTCCAGCGATGCCCGCAGGTAGGCCAGCTTGCCCCACCGGCCTTTCAGCTCCTCGTCGGCCAGGCCCGAGGTCTCGGCTCCGTACCCGCCCGTCGCCACGTTGATAAAGAACCGCTCGCCTACGCCCTCCGAGCGGACCCTCGCGACGTCGAGGACCCTGACCCTGTTCTGCCGGATGACCTCCTCGGCCTCCTCGATTCCGTCTGGAATAGCGAGCGTGGCGGCCAGGTCGTTGCCGGTGCCCATAGGCAAGATTGCCAGGGTCACGTCCTCGGGGAACCCTGTCCTGCCGAGGCCGTTCACTACCTCGTTTACGGTCCCGTCGCCACCGACGACGATGAGCAGGCCCCGCTCCCACTCCCCGGCAGCCTCCTGCGCATCCCCGGCCCCCTCGGTGTCGATCCACTCGATCTCCAGACCCCCGAGCGCCTCGCGCACGTTGTCGGGCTCGCACTTGCCCCCTCCGGAGGAGGGGTTGCAGATCACGCGCGCCCTCGTCTTCGAGCCTTCCATCGGATCACGCCCTTCGTCGCCTCTACGAGCCTTCTTCCTACCCGAAGGCAGACGTGAATATAGCAGCCCGAAGGCTTCTCTAGGAGGCGCGCAAACCGTAGTCGGGGGACAGGCGGGCGAGGACCTCGACCGGCAACCACACCTCCCGCCGGGAACCGCCCTCGAGCCTTACCGCGGCGTTGGCACCGTCCTCGGAGATGTAACGCACCTCGCCGGTCCCCACAGGCGTCTGGATCCGCTCCCCGACCGCAAGCTGCGGCAGGAACGCCTCCCGCAACGCCTCGACGTAGGCGAGCGCGAGCGAGCGCCCCAGGTGCGCGCCCTCGTCGCGCCGGTCCGCCACCAGGATGCCCGCGATCCGGTAGAGGTTCGCCCGGCTGACCTGAGAGATCAGACACGCCCTGATCGTCTGCCTCACTAACTGCCGCTCGAACTCCGAGTACTCCTCGCCACTCCTCTCCAGGATGCCGATCACCCGCGGTGTAGCCCGCTCGACCGCCTGCTCTACCGTAAGCCCGTTGATCCCGCGCGCATAAACGTGCGGGTCCAGTCGCTCCTCTTCCCGCCGCCGCGGGACGCTGAGCCACTCTTGCCGTATGTGATTGGTCTCTGTCATGCCCAGATTATACCTCACTGAGACTAGTGAGACAACGACGAATCTCCTGCAGATAAGCGTTTCAGCACGCTCCGACGAATCTCCTGCAGATAAGCGTTTCAGCACGCTCTGGCTTACGCCTCCGCTCGTCAGCATTTCAGCTGGTCAACTTGTTGTGGCGAAGCTTGTTTATGAAGGTAGAGAGCATGCGTTTGACCTCTCTGTGTTTGCTGGGAGAGCACTTGGTAGTCCTTGGCAAGGTAGCCGAGGTCGTGAGCGAGCAGTGATGGTATTCGAGCTCGCTGGCTGATCCCATCGCGACGAGCATGAGAACCGGGCAAGCTCCGCGTCGCTGCTCCTGCCGCGATGTTGGCCGGGATCGAAGGTGAGCAACGACGCAGCTGGGCCGTCAACCCGTAGGTTTCTTCGCGGGGAACGTGACGGTAGCCTCGTAGAGGTCCAGCGTGAGCCGGTGGCTCCTGTGCCAGACCTCAAGCTCCCTGGAGTCCCTCACTCTTCGGTTATCGGAGGGCCAGCTCCTCCCGCTTAGCTGACAAGCTGAAATGCTGACGAGCGGAGGCGTAAGCCGGAGCGTGCTGACAAGCGGAGCCCTTATAGGGCGTAGCGTGCTGACAAGCTGCAACGCTAAACTGGAAGACA
>JARDZQ010000436.1 GCA_029240775.1 Rubrobacteraceae bacterium
AAAGGAATCAGGCTCTCGTCCATTCCGCGGCGCAAGATCCCGCGCCACCGGCGCAACATCGGGACGGTCTTCCAGGACTTCAAGCTGCTGCCGAACAAGACCGCTGCCGAGAACGTCGCCTACGCGATGGAGGTGACGGGCCAGCGGCGGCGCGCGATCCGGACCAAAGTGCCCCAGATCCTCGACCTCGTTGGGCTCTCGGCGAAGATGGACAAGTATCCGGACATGCTCTCGGGTGGCGAGCAGCAGCGCGTCTCGATAGCCAGGGCCTTTGTCTCGCAGCCGCCGATCCTCGTCGCCGACGAGCCGACCGGAAACCTGGACCCGAACACGAGCGTCGGTATCATGCAGCTTCTGCACCGCATCAACCGCATCGGCACCACCGTGCTCGTCGCGACCCACGACAAGGAGATGGTGGACGTGATGCGCAAGCGGGTCGTGGCCCTGGAAGAGGGGCGCGTGGTGCGTGACAAGGTCAGGGGGGCTTACGCCGATGAGGTTTAACTTCGGTTTCTTTCTGCGGGAGGCACTCAAGAACATCCGCCTGAACCTCCTGATGAGTATCACCGCCATAACCACGACGTTCATCTGCATCGTCGTGCTCGGCGTGGGGCTGCTCGCGAGCTCGCACGTCGAAGGCGTCATCGGGTCGGTGCGCGAGGACGTGAGCGTCGAGGCGTATTTCCCGCCGGACGCCACAGACGAGGAGATCGACGAGATCACCAACACCGTCGAGGGCTGGCCCGAAGTAGCGAGCGTGAACTACATCTCCGAGGAGGAGGCGCTCGCGACTTTCAAGAAGACCTTCGCCGACAGGCCCGAGCTCTACGAGAACCTCGACCCGGGCGTCCTGCCGGCATCGCTGCAGATCCAGCTCGAAAACCCAATGGAGGCCGAGGTGGTGGCGCAGAGGCTCGAAGAGGAGCAGGGCTTCTCGGACGAGAACCTCAGCTACCCGCAGCAGACTATCGATCGCCTCAACTCGGTGACCTCGGCTATGATCTGGGGCCTCTACGGCGCGACGATCCTGTTCCTTATCTCAAGCATCCTCCTGATCTCCAACGCCATCCGGCTCTCGATCTTCGCCCGGCGCAAGGAGATCGAGGTCATGAAGCTCGTCGGCGCCTCGGACAGCTTCGTGCGCACCCCCTTCGTCTTCGAGGGGATGGTGCAGGGTCTGATCGGAGCCGGCCTCGCGGCTCTTACCGTGGTCTGGTTGAACTTCCTGTTTATCGACTGGGCGGGCGACGCGCTGCCCTTTGTCCCGATCTCTGGCGACGCCGTGAACACGATCCTGATCCTCCTCGTCCTCGTAATCGTGGGCGTGGCGATCGGCGTACTCGGCAGCTTTCTCTCCGTCACGAGGTTCCTCCGGAAGGTGTAGCCAAAGGCTTCAGGCATCATAGAGAGGTCTCGAGGCGGAGCGTGGCCTCGAACACGGATCGGCACCTGAAGCCAGAAGCCTGAGACCTGTCCCGTGTTAGACTCAGTCCGTGCCTCTTCCTGACACAGGAGCCCTCTTTTGATCCTGCCGGCCGTGCTGGTTCGCCGGGGTAAGTACTCTGTGGCGGACCCGCTCTTCGTCGAGGAGCGGCGGCCCGTGCTGGTCGCGCGCAAGCTACGCCGCGGGGCGGAGGCTGGGGACATAGTCCTCGTAAACGCCCGCGAGAAGAACCGCTCTCTGCGCGGCGAGGTGACGCGTGTGATCGGGCCGTCTATCGACCCGCGCAACGTCTACGAGGCGCTGTTCGCCTCGGTCGGGACCTCCCGGACGTTCCCCCGCAAGGCGGATGAGGAGGCCGATGGGGTAGCCGACAGAGACTTCGGGGAGCGGCGCGACCTCCGGCACCTCCCGACCGTGACTATCGACGGCGCGGACGCGAAGGACTTCGACGACGCGATCTCCGTCGAGCCCGCCGGAGCGGGCTACAGGGTGTGGGTGCACATCGCCGACGTGACCCACTACGTCGAGCCGGGGGGCTCTCTGGACGGGCAGGCCGCCTACCGGGGTAACTCGGTTTACCTTCCGGGCACGGTCGCCCCGATGCTCCCCGAGCGCCTCTCTAACGACGTGTGCTCGCTCAAGCCACACGTCGAACGGGCCGCGGTTACGGTCGAGATGGAGGTAGCTCCCGACGGCGAGGCGAGGAGCGCCACAGTCTTCAGGAGCCTCATCGTGAGCGATGCTCGGCTCACCTACGACGGGGTAGACGCGTTCCTGCGCGGCGAGGGAGAGGTGCGGCAGGGGACCCTGGTCAGGGCGGCCTACGCCCTCTCGCGCACGCTCAAGACGCGGGCGGCCAGGCGCGGCAAGCTCGAGCTCGGCGGCCGCGAGCCCGAGTACGAGATAGACGACGATGGGATACCCGTCTCGGCTAGGGCGCGGCGCTCGACGTCAGCCCGCGAGCTCATAGAGGAGCTCATGGTGCTCGCCAACGAAGCCGTCGCCAGGATGCTCAGGCGCAAGGGGCGGGGCATCTTCCGGGTACACGAGAGACCGGACCTGGAGTCGCTGGAGCTGCTCGCCCAGAAGCTCGCAGCCATTGGGGTCCACGAGAAGCCGACGCCGGAGAACCTCGGGACCATAGCCCAGAGGGCCAAGTCCGACGCGGTGAACTACCTGATCCTGCGCTCCATCCCGCGCGCCCTCTACTCGCCACAGCCGACAGGCCACTACGGGCTCGCGCTCGAGGACTACACACACTTCACCTCCCCGATCCGCCGCTACGCAGACCTCCTCGTCCACCGCGCCGTCCTCGACGACGAGTTGCCCGAGGACCTCGCCGGCGTTGCCACTCACATCTCGGAGCGGGAGTACCGGTCGATGATCTGCGAGCG
>JARDZQ010000437.1 GCA_029240775.1 Rubrobacteraceae bacterium
GTTAAGCTCTGCGGCCAGAGCCCTCTGGATCCTGTAGTACTTGTTTATCTTCTCGACCATGTGGACGGGGACCCTTATGGTGCGTCCCTTGTCGGCTATGGCACGCGTTACGGCCTGCCGGATCCACCACGTAGCATAGGTGGAGAACTTGTAGCCCTTGCGGTGGTCGAACTTCTCGGCGGCCCTGATGAGACCGAGGTTACCCTCCTGAATGAGGTCGAGGAACGATACCCCGCGGTTGCGGTACTTCTTGGCGATGGAGACGACGAGCCTCAGGTTGGCCTCGACGAGCTTGTCCTTGCAGCGCTTGTCGCCGCGGGCTATTCCCTTGGCCAGCCTTATCTCGTCGGCGTGGGTGAGGAGCCGCACCCGCCCTATCTCCGCGAGGTACATCCGAATTGAGTCCCCGGTAGCTACGGCGTGGGCGATCTGGATCGCCGGCGCCTCGTGGATCTTGGCGTCCGGGGCAGCCTCACCGGATCCCTCAGGAGCCTCGCCTTCCACGAGGGATATCTCTTCCTCCTCGAGGGCTGCATAGAACTCCTCGACCTCCGCCGCCGATAGATCCCCCTCCTGAACGAGGTCGGCGACCTCCTCCGTACTGATAAAGCCCTGAGTTCTCCCCCTGTTGAGAAGCTCGTCAGTGCGCTCCGCCAGCATCATGGAGTTTTCGGCCGCCATCTATCTCCTCTCCTCGACCGTAGCCCATCGCTGCTCGTTGTGGCCGCGCAAGGCGGGTGTTTGTGAAATTCCCGTAAAATTGACTGGCGTAGGGTAGCACACCACATATGTGTAGTCATGGAAATTCTGGCCCCATTTTGTGTATTTTCTTTTCCACACCCCTCCATCTGGCGTCCCACGTAGTATTTCGGTGCTGTTTCGCGCCGGTTTCGGGAACGTTTCGGCGTGGTGCGTACCCTTGCTACACTACGGGCTGTGATCCTGGACCGGGCAGAGCTTGCGCGGGTTCTCGGCACGGAGATTCCGGCGAGCGCAGAAGAAGGGGTGAGGGGCGTCGCTTACGACTCGCGGCGCGTTAGACCCGGCTTCGCCTTCGTTGCGGTCCCCGGCTTCAAGCGTGACGGGACAGACTTCGTCCCCGATGCCCTGCGCCGGGGGGCCTCCCTCGTAGTCGCTGAACGAGAGCTCCCCCATGCGCCGACCGCCGTCGTGCCGGACGCCCGGGACGCCCTCGCCGCGCTGGCGCGCGCCGTGTTTGGCGACCCCTCGTCGAACATGGAGGTCTACGGGGTTACCGGGACCAACGGCAAGACCACCACGGCCTACGCGCTCCACGCTATCCTCGCCGGCGCCTACGGCGAGAAGACGTGCGGCCTCATGACCACAGTGGAGACCGTCTCCGGCACCGGGCGGCGCCCCGCGGTCCGCACTACCCCCGAGGCCGTCGAGGTGCAGGAGACGCTTGCCGGGATGCGCGACGCGGGCGTCCGCAGGGTCGTCATGGAGGTCTCCTCGCACGGCATAGCGCTGGGGCGCGTCGCCGGGACCCGTTTCGTGGGCGCGCTCTTCACCAACCTCACCCGCGACCACCTCGACCTGCACGGCTCGATGGAGGCGTACTACCAGACCAAGCGCGAGCTCTTTCGCTGGAGCCACGGACCCAAGGTAGCCAACGTCGAGGACCCCTGGGGACGGCGCCTCCGGGAGGAGGTCGCGGGGGTCAGGACCTTCGGGGGTAGCGGCGACGCGGACTACCGCGTAGCGCGGGTCGAGACGACCCGGACAGGGACGAGCTTCGCGCTCCGTTACGCGGGTGGCGACCTGAAGCTCGAGTCACCGCTGCTCGGAACCTATAACGTGCTCAACGTCGCGGGGGCGGCCGCCCTCGCGCTGGAGGCGGGCATCGAGGGTGAGGCTGTGGCCGGGGCGGTGCGGGGGATGGGGCAGGTGCCAGGGCGCTTCGAGAGGGTGAAAGGAGGCGGCGGGTTCGAGGTCGTCGTCGACTATGCCCACACCGACGTGGGGCTCGAGGCCGTCCTCGGGGTGGCGCGGGCGCTGGTGGAGAACGGCGGGACGTCGGGGGGGCGTGTGATCTGCGTGTTCGGGGCTGCGGGGGAGCGGGATGGGGACAAGCGCCCGAAGATGGGCCGGGTGGCCGCCCGTCTCGCCGAGCTCAGCATCGTCACCACCGACGACGCCTACGCAGAAGATCCCGCCAAGATCGCCCGGGAAGTCGCGGCGGGTGCCGACCCTGCGCGCACCGAGGTGCTGCTGGACAGGCGGGCGGCGATCCGGCGCGCGCTGGAGGCGGCGCGCGAAGGGGACGTCGTCGTCGTGGCGGGCAAGGGACACGAGCGGGTCCAGCACCTGCCCGCGGGGGACATCCCCTTCCACGACGTGACGGTGATCGGCGAAGTCCTGGAGGAACTCGACGGGGGGGCAGGGTAGGGTTGCAGCGGGATAACAAGAACGAGGTCATCCGGCGCCTCAAGAGCGTCGAGGGGCACGTGCGGGGGGTCGCGAAGATGGTCGAGGAAGGAGACGTGACCTACGCCGAGATCGTCCAGCAGACCAATGCCATCTTCTCGGCCATCAAGCGGATAAACAACCTGTTGCTCAAGGACTTCGTCGAGGAACGCGGAGGCCGCGACGGCGTCTCGGAGGAGCTGGTAAAGGACCTTATGAAGGCCATAGAGCGGGTGACTAAATAGTGGTTGCGTCTGTCTCAATATTTCAGTTGCAAACACTATTTCGGAGGTAGGGGATCGTGTATAGTCCGGAACCGATGGAGGAGCGCCCGGAGATCCAGGGTCTCGAGGAGAGGGTAGGGGAGCTCGAGAGGCTCGCCGACTCCCTCGACGGCGTCCC
>JARDZQ010000438.1 GCA_029240775.1 Rubrobacteraceae bacterium
GGCGAGCGCCGTGACGACCTCCCCGAGCCCCCACCGGAAGAGATAGCCGTGGTGAGGATTCTCGAAGGCCTGCTCACCTTCGATAAAGCCCGCCGGCGTAAGACCGCCACCGGATTCGGCCACGTAGTCGCCCACGCCCTCTTCGAGGAGCAGTCGCTCTCCGCTAGAGGGGTAAGCACGCGCGAGGTTCCAGCGCTCATCGAACATGTCCGCCGCCGGGTGGAAGTCCACGAGCACGAAGCGTCCGCCAGGTTCGAGGACGGCCGCGATGCCGCGGGCCCAGGCGTCGAGGTCCGAAAGCCAACAGACGATGCCGTAGGACGAGAAGACGGCGTCGAAGCTTGATCTCTCGAGTGCCGCTTCTTCGAGCCAGTCGTAGAGGTCGGCGCGCTCGAAGCGGGCGGGGATACCGGTCTCCTTGGAGAGACTGCGGGCGTGACGGATAGCCGCATCGCTGATGTCCACGCCGGTAACCACGGCCCCGCGCGAAGCCAGGCTCAACGAGTCACCTCCCGAGTTGCACTGCAGGTGCGCGAGCCTCCTCCCTTCGAGATCCCCGAGAAGCTCGAGTTCTTCCGGGAAGAGGGTGCTGCCGCCCACGCGCAGGAATCCGGCGAGGTCCCCGCGGTGGCTCTCGTGCACGCCCACCACCCCGTTCCACGAGAGCCGGTTCTGTTCGCGGAGGTCCCTGCGTTCCACGACCGAATTCTACCCGCCCCGCTCTCGTCGCGAATGCTCCGCCACGACCTCTCGCAGGACACCAAGGAACCCGGCCGAGGTCTCTTCCCAGCGGGGCAGCTCTCTGGCGCGGCGGCGGGCTGCGGCGGACATCCGGGACCGCAGCCCGGCGTCGCCCAGAAGGAGGTCCAGTACCCCGGAGAGCGCCTCCACGTCTTTCGGCGGCACCAGCAACGCGGCTTCATCTCCGAGGAGCTCGGGAACAGGCCCCACGTCGCACGCGACGACCGGCAGACCGTAAGCGAGTGCTTCGGCGTAGACGACGCCGTAGCCCTCGTAACGGGAGGGCAGCACGAAGACGTCGGCGGCGGCGTAGGCGGCCGCGAGCGCCGCGTCGCTAACGGGGCCACGCACGCTGATGGAAGCTTTGGACGCATCGGCTATGGCGACGCGCACGGCGGCCGCGTAGTCGGGGTCAGCGTCCGTCTCGCCGACGAGCTCCAGCGCTGCGCCCGAACGCTCGCGCAGCGTCCACGCGCGTACCAGGTCCAGGATGCCCTTGCGTGATATCCACTGCGCCACGCAGAGGGCGCGTACCGTATCGTCGCGGACGGGTGGGTCAATGTCCTCTCCATTGGATAGGCCGTCGGAGCCGGGCCGGACAACCCGAATACGCCACGCGGCAACGCCCCGGTCTTCGAGTATGGACTTACCGTGATCACTCACGGAGATGAGGCGGTCGGAGCGCAGCAGCGGTTCTTCCAGTTCCTCATCGGTCGCGGCACCCGACGCTGCCACGCTGGGTAACTCGTGGACCATCGCGACGACCGGGCTCTCCTCTCGCCAGCGGTCGAGGTGCGGCGAGCAGACGATCCTGGCGAGGGCGTCCACCACGATAACGTCGAACTTGCGGGGATCCAAGCTCGACCCGAGACGGCTCGCCGCCTCCTCTTGCTCCTCCGGAGACGCGCCGCAGGGGTTTATCTCCTCCACCTCCGCGCCCCTCTCCCGCAACGCCGCCAGCACCCTAGCGTTGTAGAGGTAGCCGCCGGTCAGGCGGTCCGTGTCCCCCACTGTGACGAAGGCGACGCGCACGGCACCATCAAGCCAGAGCAGCGTCGCGCGCGGCGTAGACCTGCGGTGACTCCCAGAGGCGCACGCAGAGCGAGTCGAGGCCACCGTCGCGCAACGGCGGGGCTAGCCTCTCCCAGCAGTAGTCCGCCACCGCCTCGGCGGTCGTGTTGGCGTCTTCGAGGCCCTGCACCTCGTTCAGGTCGCGGTAGTGAAGGGAGGAGGCGAGGTCATCCACCGCAGCGCGGAGCTCCCCGATATCGTAGAGCGTGCCGTCCTCGGAGAGTCGTTCGCCGCGTACGAGCACCTCCAGCCGGTACGTGTGCCCGTGCATCCTCGTCGCGGGACCGAAGTCCCCGACAAGCCGATGCGCCGCCTCGAACTGTGTTGCTACGTAGACCTCGTACATCCTTCGCTCATCCCCCTCCGTGGGTCAGGACAACCTGGACCGTCTCGCCCGGGTCCTCGTCTACGAGGCGGTAAGCCCGCGGAGCGTCTTCGAGAGGGATCCGGTGCGAGATCAGCTCCTTCAGGCGCAACCGGGGGAGAAGATCGAGCACGGTTGCGGTCCTCCGGTCGCGGTCCCAGCGTGCCCCGAGCCCCGGGTTAATCCTACCCACCTGCGAAGAACGCACCCTCACCCGCCCCCTATGGAAATGTCCCCCCAGAGAGAGGGTCACCGGCTTGGTGCCGTACCAGGACGCGACGACTACCGCACCCTCAGCGGCGACGGCGTCCACGGCGGCCTGCAGCGCAGCCCCCGAGGAGCTCGCCTCGATGGCCACATCCGCGCCACGCCTGGCGGTCGCCTCCAGAATGCGTTCGCGCAAGTCTTCGCCGGGCTCGAAGCCTGCGTCCGCCCCGACCCCCAGCGCCAGCTTCCGCCGATTCTCTATGGGGTCCACGATGAGCACCTGACTAGCGCCGGCGCGCTTGAGGAGCTGGGTTATCAGGAGCCCGACGACACCCTGACCAAAGACGAGCGCCGTCTCGCCGAGGCGAAGAGGGGTGTCGTGAACGACGTTCAGGGCGGTCTCCAGGTTGGCGAAGAAGACGCCGGTCGTGGGGTCGGTGCCGTTG
>JARDZQ010000439.1 GCA_029240775.1 Rubrobacteraceae bacterium
CGCGGCGCTTCGTCGCAGCCGCGGCTTCGGCGACGGGCACCGTCACCGACTCCGTGGGGCGGTGGTAACGTGATCCCGGCGACGATCCGGGCGTCTCCAGGCTCTCGCACCCTGTCGTGAGGTTCGTGACGGAGGACGGGAGCAACCTGGCGCCGAAGGTCGGCCAGGAGGTAGCGGTGCTCTACGACCCCCTGAACCCGAAGGAGGCGAAGATAAGATCCTTCATAATGCTCTGGGCACTACCCATGATCTTCACGGTGCTCGGAGGGCTCCTGCTGGTGCCCGGCGTGCTGTTGCTGTCGGTCCTCGTCCTGCTCCTCGCGCTGTGAGAAGGTGGTCGCTGGTCCTCGGACTGTGCGCAGCGCTCCTCTTCGGCTACGAGGGCGGGACGCTCTCCGACTACAGCCAGAGCTGCACCTCGACGGGTGGCTTTCTCTCCGGGCGGACCATCACGTGCAGCGGCCAAGCGCAGTCCTTGAGCGGCTCCGTGAGGATCGAGTTCGGGGACGATGAGGACGAGCTCTCGGGCACGTACCGGCTCGCGGCGGAGATCTCGGTCGATAGGGGAGAGGCGCGAGTCTACTCCTACGACGCGGACGGCGAGCGGTTCCCGCTGGATACGGTCTCCGTGCGCGCCCCTCTGCGCGTCGAAGAGGTCGTCATCGAGCCGTTCAACGATTCCTCGGTCTTCTTCATCAACGCGGGCGAGGGTGAGATCGAGGATCTCAGGTACGAAGGCAGGATCGAGCCTGTCTAGCCCGGTCGGACCATCGACGACGTACTGCAGCGCAAAGCCTGCGCTCAGGAGGGGCCGGTCTCCTCGAGTTCCGCCCTGGCCTCCTCGACCTTGTGGTGGTAATCGGCGGGAGCGTTGAGCACCTTCATGTAGGCTTCGGCCGCCTTGCGGGTGAGCCTCTCCAACTGCGCCCGCTGACGTCTGGTTCCATCGACCAGGTCCTCGAGCTCGGCTCGGCCACCCCGGCTCTCCGGGTTCTCGAGCAGGCCACGAGCAAACTCGAGCGTGCGCTCTTGAAGCGCGATGGCGTTCTCTATGGAGGTCCTGTAGGAGTGCTGGATCTCCTCAAAGATCTCCTGCAACTCCTTCTCCGTTCTCTCATGGTCCATCATCTCGGATCACTCCCTTCATACGTAAAGACGATTGGCGGGGTGAGCGTGAGAAGAGGTCGGCTTGCGTTGTGCGCCGCGCTCTTTGCCGCCCACCCCGCCGGTAGATAGCCCACCGGGTTGATGCCGATGGGCCGGCTTCGGGGAGCGCGGGATGGGCTTCGCACGCCTCTTCGGGTCGACCCTACTGCTGGTCCTCGCGCCTGGGCCTGTACACGCCTGTTGAAAGGTCGCGGGGGGTACGCCTCCGGCACCCCGATCCCTCGTCGGCGCGGTGGCTGATCTCTCGCCGCCTCCCTCTAACGCGCTCCCTTTGTCAACTACCTGGAGGATTCCCTCCCGGGTCCTCTCTTACACAGGTGATCGTGCACTTTCTGAGGACGCTCGCCATGATCAACTTTGATGCTCAAGATGATCAAGTTTGACCAATACCTTTGAAGGTCTCTCTGCCTCGAGACGTCTCGGATTTCACCGGGAACGGCGGAAAGCCGGGATCCGAGTGCTAGACGGGCTGCTGGGTCGGGCGGATCAGGATCTCGTTCACGCTCGCGCGCTCGGGCTGGGTCACCGCGTAGACGATGGCGTTCGCGATGTCCTCGGACTGCAGGATCTCGAGCTTGTGGAGGCTGCTCACGGCCTCCCTGGCGTCCTCGTCGGTTATGTGGTCCGTCAGCTCGGTCGCGACCGCGCCCGGCTCGACGACCGTCACCCGGATGTTGTCCTCCAGGAGCTCCTGCCGCAATCCCTCTGAGATGGCGCCCACGGCGTGCTTGCTCCCGGCGTAGACCCCGCTCGAGGCGCGGGTAACCTTTCGCCCGGCGACCGAGGAGACGTTGACGAGGTGACCAGATTCCTGCTCTTTCATCACTTCGATGGCGGCGTTGGTGGCGTAGAGGAGGCCGAGCACGTTCACGTCGAACATGCGGCGCCACTCGTCGGAGAGCCCTTTCCCTACCGTGGAGAGGAGCATGACGCCGGCGTTGTTCACCAGGATGTCCACGCTCCCGAACCATTCCCGAGCTTTGCTGATCAAGCCGTGCGCTTGGCTCTCGTCGGTGACGTCGCAGACCGCCGCGAGCACGCGCCCGCCCTCATCCTGTATCCGCTCGACGAGCCCGGCGAGCCGGTCCTCCCTTCTGGCTGCCACGACGACCGCCGCTCCCTCTCTAGCTAGCGCCTCCGCCGTTGCTTCCCCGATGCCGCTCGAGGCACCCGTCACGACCGCCACCTTGCCGTCCAATCCAGCCATGCAAGAGTTCCTTTCCGTCGAACTAGAAGCTGTGCTTACCCCGTCTATGCTACCGCGTTCGCCTGCGCCGGTCCCGAGGCTCCGGGGTGTTCGGTGAGCCTTAGGTAGGCGAGTGTCCAATAAGCGTGGTTGAAGGCTCCCAGAGCACCCGAGATCACGAGCAAGGGCACCAGGAAGAGTAGACCGCCGACGACGCCGGCCACGATCCCCGCCGTCGCGTGCTCGGTCGCGAAGAAGGCTATCGCGGGCCCGAGCAGTATCGCCCCGAAGATGAGGAGCACGACGAGTGTCGCTATCCCGAGACCCAGCATGACGGCCAGCTGCAGGAGCCACACGAGCAGGCTGCGCCCTATGTTGCGGCGGAAGAGCCCGAAGCCGCCCGCGATGGACTCCAGGACGCGCCTCCGGTTCACGACCAGCTCCCGCAGGGCGAACTGGTTGACGATGGCGAAGGG
>JARDZQ010000440.1 GCA_029240775.1 Rubrobacteraceae bacterium
TGACGAAGTGCAAAGGGCATGAACCTCTTTGCATGTCAGCACGCCGCCCTGCGGGCGGCGTGCTGACATGCTGACATGCTGGTATCTTGGGAGGTGTAGAGAGGTCGAGCAAGGGGGAATGTCGCATGGCACAGCGGAAGGGAGAAGAAGCCGCTGGGCACCGGCGTGAGGACGACGGCGTCCAACCACCTTACCTCTATCCTGACTACGTAGCGACGCGGCTCAGAGCGCCGAAGAAGCCGCTCATCATCCTCCCCAGGACGCTCTCGGACACCACGGGTCCGGCATACGGGCGCGGTGCTGTAGGGGACCTTGACGACGATCTGACCCGCCAGCATTCCGGCGAGCCTCTGGGTGAGAGGATCATCGTTACGGGACGCGTCCTCGATGGCGACGGACGCCCGGTAAAGAGCAGCCTCGTGGAGATCTGGCAGGCCAACGCCGCCGGACGCTATACACACCATCTGGACCAGCACCCTGCTCCACTAGATCCGAACTTCTCGGGGGCGGGCAGATGCCTAACGGACGGCGAGGGCCGTTACAGGTTCGTGACGGTAAAGCCTGGGGCCTATCCCTGGAAGAATCACGACAACGCCTGGCGCCCGGCACATATACACTTCTCGCTCTTCGGGCCGGCGTTCAGGAGCCGCCTCATAACCCAGATGTACTTCCCTGGCGACCCGCTGCTCGAGCACGATCCTATCTGCCAATCCGTGCGAGATCCGAAGTCTCGACAACGCATGATCTCGACGTTCGACCTCGAAACAACACAGCCTGAATGGGCCCTTGGCTACACCTTCGACATCGTGCTGGAAGGAAGGGACGCCACCCCGATGGAGAACCACCGATGAGCTCTGTGCCAACACCTTCCCAGACGATAGGACCCTTCTTCCACGACGCGCTCCTCGACAAGAACTACTCCGAGCTCGTCTCGCCGGACCATCCTGAGGGTATAAGGATCAAAGGAACGGTCTACGACGGGGCCGGCGAGGTCGTGCCGGACGCGATGGTCGAGATCTGGCAGGCCGACACGGCGGGCCGCTACGATCATCCCACGGACGACAGGGAGGACATCTCCCTACACGAAGACTTCTCGGGCTTCGGACGCTCAGGCACTGATGCAGGCGGCGAGTTCTCCTTTTTGACGGTCAAGCCAGGGCCCGTTCCCGGTCCGGACGGAAAGGTCCAGGCACCACACGTTATGGTCTCCGTCTTCGCCCGCGGTCTCCTGAAGCGTCTGGTGACCCGCATCTACTTCCCCGACGAGGAAGTGGCTAACGCTGTAGATCCCGTTCTGTTGTCCATCGAAGACCCTGAGCTTCGGGGGACCCTCATAGCCCGTGACGAAGGGGATGCTCTGCGCTTCGACATCCACCTGCAGGGCGACGGGCAGACCGCGTTCTTCGAGTTCTAGAGATGGAAGGAGAGCTTTTCAGGCCGATCTTCGTACCGGAGAGGTTTGCGGAGGCCGTCTCTGGTAGAGCCTGGCTAGGTGCTATGCTCCAGGCTGAGGGCGCCCTTGCGGTTGCGCAGGCGCGGGCTGGTCTGATCCCTCGCCTGGCGGCAGAGATCATCGTCTCCTGCTGCGACGCGGACCGCTTTGTTCCAGAGGAGATAGGACGCAAAGGACGCGCCCAGGGCAACCCTGTTCCACCGCTCGTTCACTCTCTCACCAGAGCGGTTTCGAGGGTCTCCGAGGACGCAGCCGGCCACGTCCACAAGGGGGCCACGAGCCAGGACATCATGGATACGGCCGCTATGCTCGTGTGCCGGAATGCTCTCGGCCTGGTCCTCGACGAGATAGATGGGATCTCGGCGGCCTGCGCACGTCTCGCGGACACCCACAGGGACACCATGATGCCCGGCCGCACGCTGCTCCAGCAGGCGCTACCGACGACCTTCGGCAAAAAGGCAGCCGGCTGGCTGGTCTCGGTGCTCGAGGTTGGAACACGGCTTCGCGAGGTGCGCGAGTCAGGGCTTGCCGTGCAGCTGGGTGGGGCAGTGGGGACGCTGGCCTCGCTAGGACCGGCGGGCACGCAGGTCCTCGGCGAGTTCGCGCGGGAGCTTGACCTCTTGGAGCCCGTAGTTCCGTGGCACACGGACCGGGTCCGGATCTCGGATATCGGTGGCGCCCTCTCGCTCGTCGCGGGCGTGCTTGGCAAGATCTCCCAGGACATCATCCTGATGGCCCAGACAGAGGTAGGGGAGGTCGCCGAGCCCGCGGGAGAGGGAAGGGGAGGCTCTTCGACGCTTCCCCACAAGCGAAACCCCATCCTCTCCGTGACCGCCGCCGCGAACGCCAGAAGGGTACTCGACCTCTCGCATACGCTGCAGGCTGCTATGGTGAGCGAGCACGAGCGGGCCGCGGGCGCGTGGCACTCCGAGTGGGAGACTCTCTCGGACGCCCTCGCCCTCGCCGGCGGGGCCGCCGCTGCGGTCAGGGAGGTAACCGAAGGATTGGAAGTCTATCCGGAGAAGATGCTGAAGAACCTGAACGCCACCGGAGGATTGCTGCTCGCGGAGAACGTCGCCACCGTCGCGGCAGAGCACCTCGGGCGTTTAGAGGCGCACGAGCTTGTCGAGGAGGCCTCGCATCGGGCCCTCGAAAGCGGAAGGCCATTGCGAGAAGAACTGTTGTCCGAACCCAGACTCAGCGATGTTCTCTCCGAGAGAGAAATAGACGAGGTATTGGATCCGGCACACTACCTCGGGTCTGCAGGAGCGTTTGTGGACCGGGCTCTGAAACTATATCGTGAGGGGGAGGTCAAGTGAGCGAAGAAGCCGTAGTGGAACTGAATTACGTCCTCGAAGGGCCGGAGGAC
>JARDZQ010000441.1 GCA_029240775.1 Rubrobacteraceae bacterium
TAACCTCCGATGCAACCTTGCGAACACCCCTTGCGTTGTGTTACCGTCAACGTGATGCTATTACGGCAACAAACGCTTGGCCCGGGTGGTTCGAGGTCCTGTGGGCCGATGAGAGAGAAGCACCTCGGATCTTTCCGAAGAAAGGGGATTGCGTGATCGACTGCGACGTTCACCAGAACTTCAACCACGTGAGCGATTTGCTCCCGTGGATCGACCCGGCCTACCGCGACTACATGCTGCATGCCGGCTTCGGCGGTTTCGATCTGCCCAACTACCTGACCTGGATCCAACCGCACGGCTTCACGCGCGGCGACAGCGTGCCTCCCGACGGCGGCGTGCCCGGCTCCGACTACGAAACCATGCGGAAGCAGCTGCTGGACCCGCTCGACGTCGAGTATGCGATCCTAACGGGGGAAGACATCCTGAGTATCTCTTCCCTACCCAACCCGCAACTGGCGGCGGCCCTGGCCACGGCCTACAACCGCTGGCTGATCGATGAGTGGCTCCCCCGCGACTCGCGCTTAAAGGGATCACTGGTTGTGGCTACTCAGGACGCCGAGCGGGCGGCGGAGGAGATCCGCGCCTTCGGCCACCATCCGGGCGTCGTGCAGGTGCTCCTACCCTGCGCGGCCACTACCGGCTACGGCCACCCGCAGTACCACCCCATTTACGAGGCGGCGGTCGAGGTCGGGTTACCCGTGGCCATGCACGTCGGGGGTGAAGGGTTGGGCATCAACCCGCCGCCGACCTCGACCGGCTATCCCAGCTACTACATCGAGTGGCACGTACTCCTCATCCAGTGCGCCATGTCGCACGTGGTCAGCTTCGTCTGCCACGGCGTCTTCGAGAAGTACCCCGAGTTTCGGGTGGCGGTGATCGAAGTCGGCTTTACGTGGTTGCCCACGTTACTCTGGCGTTTGGATACCGACTGGCGGGCGCTCCGCTCGGAAGTCCCGTGGGTGAAGCGGCTGCCCAGCGAGACCGTGCGCGAGCACATGCGCTTTACGAGCCAGCCTCTGGACGAACCGGACAGCCGAGGAAAACTTAAGCGGGCGTTCGAGCTGTTCGACGGCCTCGAAGACATGCTCATGTTCGCCACCGATTACCCGCACTGGGACTTCGACCGGCCGGACCTGGTGAGCCTGCGGCTTCCGGGATCGTGGAGGGAGAAGGTCATGAGCGAGAACGCGCGCTCTCTGTACGGCCTGGCGGCACGACCAGTGGCCGCCATGGCGGCCAAGGAAGGGCCCGTGGCGTGAGTGCCGGCGTCAGCACCACCGAGCGGGAGGTGGCGTTGCCGGTGGCCGAGCTGCCGCCGGGCACGAGCACGACCGTAAAGGCCTTCGGCACCACGGTCGCGATATTCAACGTCGAAGGGCAACTGTTCGCGCTGAGTAATCACTGCCCCCATCACGGCGGGCCGCTCTGCCACGGCCGTATCTCGGGTACCGCCCTTCCGTCCCGGCCATACGAGTACCGCTACGGTCGTGAGGGACGGGTACTTACCTGTCCCTGGCATGGATGGGAGTTCGACATCGAGAGCGGACGGACCATCTTCGATCCGTCGGTGCGGGTGAAAACCTACGAAGCGCGGATCGAGGAGGGCGAGATCATGCTGACGCGCCAGCGCACAGAACCGCGATGACCAACGATGGCGCGCCGACTTGGCTTCGCCTCCGCCGAAAGCGAGCGCGAGGTTTTTGGACGTAAGGCGTTGGGCCGTGCCGAACTGTGCTATCGTTGGGTGCGATGCGCCGTTTGCGACCACTTGCCAGCCACGAGAGGCTCTAGATGCGCCAGTCGGTTGACCGCGCGTTGCAACTTCTCCTCCTCTTCGAGGAGGTTAACCAAGAGCACCGCGTGGGTGAGCTGGCGGCCATGCTCGGCGTCGACAAGAGTACCGTCTCGCGCCTCGCCGCCACGCTGGTCGAGCGGGGCTTCCTCGAGCGGGCCCCGGGGAGCGAGGCGTTTAGGCTCGGTCCCGAGCTCGGCCGCCTCGGAATGCTCGCAGTGGGCGGCAGCCACAATCTCGTCGAGCTGGCGCGGGGGCCGATGGAACGCCTGGCGGAAAAGACCACCGAGACGGTGAACCTTGCCGTCCTCGAGGACCACCAGGTCATTAACATCGCGCAGATCGACGGGCCCCACCTTGTGGGGGTGGGCGACTGGACAGGCTGGAAGACCGAGCCGCACACCGTCGCCAACGGCAAGGTGCTGCTCGCCTTCGCGGAAGGCGGCTTCGAGGACCTCCCTCTCGAGAATCCCCTGGAGGCGTTCACCGAGCGGACGATCACGAGCGTGGAAGATCTCCGCTTCGAGCTCGAGCGCGTAAGAGTTGAGGGCTGGGCTTCTACGCTCGGGGAGCTGGAAGAGGGGTTCAACGGCGTTGCGGTCCCCGTCTTCGACGCATCGGGACGCTGCCTGGCTGCCCTGAGCGCGTCGGGGCCAGTGTACCGGATGACCCCGGAGCGCCTGCCAGAGGTCGCAGCGCTCTGCAAGGAGGCCGCTGAAGAGATCGGCGTTCGTCTCGGAAGAACCCGTGGTGCGGCCCGAGTTCTCGACGAGGTCCATTCTCCCTCATAGTTCGGGCTAAGAGGCAGTTCCAATAAAGCTCTGGTGCTACGCTCCCGGCATGGATCCCTGTCTTGACCTGCATGCTCGTCTGCTACAACTGCCTTGTCGGTGGGTTGCGGTAAGTTAGCCCGGCTGCACGTCGGGACCTTCTTTCATCTCCAAATTCCCCCTGCAAATCGAGAGAAAAACGGAGAGCCGACGAGCGGACTCGAACCGCTGACCTAATCTCATTACGAGTGATCGGTCA
>JARDZQ010000025.1 GCA_029240775.1 Rubrobacteraceae bacterium
TCGTGGTCGGGGCCGGGGTGGTAGGGGCGAGCGTCGCATTCCACCTGGCCGAGCGCGGCATTGAGACCCTGGTGATCGACCGCGACGGACCTGCCGCGGGCTCGACGGCGCGCTCGGGGGCCCTGATCCGGGCGCACTACTCCACGTCGCTCGAAGTGGACCTGGCTTGGGAGAGCCTCACAGACTACTTCGAGCCGTGGGGTGAGCGCGTCGGTGGTGGCTGTGGCTTCACCCGCTCGGGCTTCGCCTACCTGGTCGGAGAAGAGAACGTCGAGGCACTGAGACACAATGTCGCGCTGCAACGAGAGGTCGGGGTGGAGACGGGCCTGGTCAGCCCCGACGAGCTCCGCGAGATAGAACCCGCGCTCCGCATGGAAGGCGTCGCACTGGCCGCCTACGAGCCCCGCGGCGGTTACGCCGATCCTGCAGCCACCGCCGTCGGCTTCCTCCGGGCGGCAGAGGCGCTCGGAGCGAGCTTCGAACGGCGGCGGGCGACGGCGCTCGTTGTCCGAGGGGATCGTCTCAGGGGTGTCCGGACCGATGCGGACACTCTGGAAGTGAAGACCGTGGTGCTCGCGGCCGGGGCGTGGTCCGTGCCGCTCGCCACGAGCGTCGGCCTTGACCTTCCCATCCGGCCTGCCAGGGTGCGGGTTGCGCTCTTCGAGCGCCCCTACGAACTGCCGACCCATCTAACCATCATCGACACCACAGAGGGCTTCTACGCGAGGCCGGCCGCCGAGCGCGCCACCCTGGTCGGCAGCCGGGACAGCCTCGAGTGGACCTCTGATCCCGACGCCCCGACGCCGGAGCCCGAAGGCGCCTTCGTCGCGGATGCGCTGCGGAGGCTCGCGCTGCGCCTCCCGGCGCTCGCGAGCGCGCCTTACCGCTCGGGTCGCGCCGGGATACTCGACATGACTCCCGACGGACGCCCCTTGCTCGGGCCCGCAGGCCCGGACGGTCTCTACCTCGCCGCAGGCTGGAGCGGGACCGGTTTCAAGAAGGCGCCGGCCGTCGGCGCAGAGGTGGCGCGTTGGATCTCCGACGGCACACCGAAGAGACCCGGCCTGGAAGCATACAATCTCTCACGCTTCCAGGCGGGAGCCTTGATACAGGGGGAACACGAGTACACCATCTCCGGTCCTCACTAGGCGTAACGCCGGCCACCACCCATGTACGCCCTGTATGCCTCGTAGGAGGCCTGGACGAAGGGTGCGAGCGTCACCACGATCATCACCGGCACCAGCAGAAAGCCGATCAGGACCGCCATTAGCAGGCCCGTAACCGTCCACCCGACGGCGATGGCAACGAGCCAGGCGACCTGGTAGAACACGGACCTGAGCGCGTGATGGGCCACCGTCGGGCTCTTGTCCCTGTGTACCAGCCAGATGACGAAGGCCGCAACCGGTCCGAAGAAGCCGGTGAAGGCGTTGAGGAAGGTGCTCAGGTGCGCCAGCGCAGACCACGTCCGCTCGTCGCGCGCGCTCATCGCACCGACCGGCGCGTAGAGCGCGGGCCAAGAGTCGTACTCCCGCTGGACCCCGTAGTTGCCAGTTTCTCTCTCCATGCGCGCTCCTTCCTCCGCTTCTCGTTCTCACATACGAGGACTCAACACGAAGGTTTCAAGGAGCCCACGGCGAGCACTTACTTTCCGTTTACCCGCCAGTGGGCGATAATGCAGGTTCGAACCAAAGGGCGCGTTCTAAGCATATATGTGGGGCGAGCATATATAATAAGGGCACTCAGAGAAAGGGGCACGAGTTGACCGGAGAGTCTCGAGGCATGGAGAACGGTGGCGGGACGACCGCGACGGGGGCTGAGAATCTATCTATCAAGGACAACCGCACGGGGCGCGGTTACGACTTCGAGATCGAGGACGGCACCGTCCGGGCGATGGATTTCAGGGAGATCAAGGTCGACGAGGACGACTTCGGCCTCATGACGTATGACCCGGGCTACTCGAACACGGCGAGCTGTCGGAGTGCGATCACGTACATCGACGGAGAAAAGGGCATCCTGCAGCATCGGGGCATCCCGATCGAGCAGCTATGCGAGCACTCAACCTACCTGGAGGTTGCGTACCTCCTGATCTACGGTCATCTGCCGAGCGAGGACGAGTACAACAAGTGGGTGTACGAGGTCACGCACCACACCTACGTGCACGAGAGCATAAAGAACTTCATGGACGGCTTCCGGCACGACGCGAACCCAATGGGGATGCTGCTTGCATCGGTGGGAGCGCTCTCGACGTTCTATCCGGAGGCGGCGAACATAGACGACGAGTACCAGCGGCACGTCTCGGCGGTGCGCCTCATAGCCAAGATGCCGACCCTGGCCGCCTTCTCGTACCGCCACAGCCTCGGGCTGCCCTACGTCTACCCTGACAACGACCTCTCGTACACCGGCAACTTCCTCTCGATGCTCTTCAAGATGGCCGAGCCCCGCTACGAGCCCGACCCGCGGCTCGAGCGAGCGCTCGACGTGCTCTTCATATTGCACGCCGACCACGAGCAGAACTGCTCCGCGGCGGCCGTCAGGGTTGTCGGGTCCTCGCGGGTCGACCCCTTCTCCGCGATAGCTGCGGGGGTCGCGGGGCTCTACGGGCCGCTGCACGGCGGGGCCAACGTCGCCGTCTTGAGGATGCTACAGAGGATAGGGTCCACCGACAACATCGTGGACTTCCTCGAGGGCGTCAAGCAGGGCAACGAGCGGCTCATGGGCTTCGGGCACAGGGTCTACAAGAACTACGACCCGCGCGCCAGGATCATCCGCAAGCACGTGGACGAGGTGCTCGAGGCCACGAACAAGGAGAGCCCGCTCCTGGACATAGCCGTCGAACTCGAGAAGCGGGCGCTCGACGACGACTACTTCACCAGCCGCAAGCTCTACCCCAACGTGGACTACTACTCCGGGCTCATCTATGAGGCCCTGAACATCCCCACCGACGCCTTCACCGTCATGTTCGCCATACCGCGCACCTCCGGCTGGATGGCCCAGTGGGTCGAGATGCTCCACGACCCGGAGCTCAAGATCGCGCGTCCGCGCCAGATCTACACAGGCCCCCGCGACGTGGACTACGTCCCGATGAGCGAGAGGTGATATAGCGGTCGGCATTCAGCCGTCCGCTTCCCGGCGGGTGGCCGCTGGTCTTCCGCGCTGCCGACTTGGCGTCCCGACGCATGCAGCAGTTATACGTGCTGGCGAATCGCTCTGAGGGTCTTGCTGAGAGCTGACCGCTGATGCTAGCCGCTCTTATGAGGCTCCTAACACAGCTTCGTAGAGGCGGCGCTGGCGGGTGAGCGCCTTGAGGTAGATCTCGTGCCGCTCGGGGTCGGGTTGGAAGGTCTCGCCGAGCGGTGCTGTCGCCTCTTCTATCTCCAGTTCTCCGAGCCTCTCGAGGGCGAGGAGGGCAGCCCCGCGGCTGGAGGCTTCCTGGATACCCGAGGTGGTGACGGGCCTGCCGAGGGCATCGGCCATGATCCCGGTCCACGTCGGTGAGCCGAGGAGCCCGCCGCCGGTGGCGATGACCTCCTTCTCGCCGGGCGAGGCTTCTTCGATGATCTCCGCGATAAGCGCGAACCTGAGGGCGACGGCCTCCATAGCGGCGCGCAGTATCTCTACCGGGGTACTGCTCATAGAGAGCCCGGCGACTGTCCCGTTTGCCTCGTCCGCCCATCCGGGCCCGCGCTCTCCGGCTAGCAGCGGGAGGAAGGTGAGGCCGTGCGCGCCGGGCTCCATCTCCGCCAGCAGCCTCTCCGTCTCCTCCGGCTCGGGGAGGCGCAGCGTCTCGCGCAGCCAGGCAACGAGGTTCCCGCCATCCGAGAGCGCGCCGCCCATGACGAACCTCTTGTCGTCGGCCCGGTAACACCACGGCCCGTCGGGTATCTCGACGGAATCCGCTTTCCAGAGCACGCGCATCGCGCCGCTGGTGCCGACCATGAGCGCGAGCCGGTCACTTCGGGTACACCCGCTCCCTACGTTCGAGCAGGCCCCGTCGCCCGCCGCCGGGAACCACGGCACGTCGCGCAGCGCGGGCCAGCGCCGGGCCCACTCGTCTTGCAGGCCCCTGAGCGGCTCGTTCGAGATGGGGGACAGCTGGGTTTGGTCGACCGGGAGCGCCTCGATGACTTCGCTGTCCCAGCGCCGCAGGTTCTGGTCGAAGAGCCCGGTAGCCGAGGCCATAGACGTGCCGACGTGGGTCCTTCCAAAGAACCGCTCGTAGAAGTAGTCGGCGGGGGAGACCCAGCGCTCGGTCCTCTCGAAGTCGCAGGTCCTCTCGCGGCTCAGCCACAGCAGCTTGGCGGGCCAGTAGCTGGAGTGGAGGACGCAGCCCGTGCGGCGGTGGACCGCTGCCTCGTCGAGGCCACCGCGCAGCTCGCGGGCGGCGCCTGCGCCCCGCCGGTCGGCCCAGTAGAGGACCGGGGTCGTGGGACGCCCCTCGCGGTCGAGGCCGAGGACGGAGTGCCAGAAGGTGCTCGCGGCGACCCCGGAGATAGAGGCTTCGCCGGCTCTCTGCAGGGTGCCGTCTATCGCGCGAACGATGAGATCGAACAGTTCGTCGGCGTCCACGGCCACGCCGCCTTCCGGGGTGTACTCCAGCGCGTAGTCGAGCTTCGTCTCGGTACCCTCTTCGCGGGTGCCCGAGCCGTCGTAGAGCTCGGCGCGAACGGAAGAGGACCCCACATCGACCGCCAGGATTCTCGCGCTCTCGGACGCCACGCCACCACCCCCCGGTAGGAGCTACCGGATCAGTTTAGCAACTCGGCGCGCGCTGCCTCGCAACCCGGCGTATGTTTTTAACCGGGCATCCGGCGGGTACGCACACGAGTAGTGCAAACCGGCGTGAGGAGGAGAGAACCTTGGCTAGCGAGGAGAGGTTGCGGGAACTCGAGGACAAGTACGAAGGCTATAGCGTCTACGACAACCGCGGGGACAAGATCGGCAAGGTAGACGACGTGTTCATAGACGAGGCGGACCGCGAGGAATACATCGGGGTGAAGATGGGCTTCCTCGGACGGAAGTCGACCCTGATCCCCATGGACATCGTCCGGGTGAACGAGGCGGACAGGGCACTTGAGGTCTCGGAGTCCAAGGATCACGTCAAGGACGCCCCGAGCTTCGACGACGACGAGGACATCACCCCCGAGTACGAGGAGCGCATCCGAAGCCACTTCGAGCTCGAGGCGCGGGCTTCCTCCGGCTCCCGCGGCTCCTATGCCGGTTACTCGGGCGCCACCGGGGCAGAGGGGCGCGAGAGCGGTGAAGACCGGGACGATGGCGAAGCCGACCGGACGGAGAGCGGGTCGTCGGGCGTGGACACCGAGTACGGGGAGCGAACGGGCACCAGCGCGGGGACGAGCGACACCGGGCACGGCGAGCGCTCTTCCTCCGGCACGACCACGGGGGGAGCCGCCGGCGCCGCGAGCAGGTTCGAGCGCGGCAGCTCCCCGGAGGGCTCTACGGGAGAGGGGACGACGAGCGGAGCACCACGGACGCGCCAGACCGAGGAGACGGAGACCTTCGAGGAAGGCGGCCGCACGAAGGTCCGCCGGCGCATCATCCGCGAGGAGATCATAGAGGAGGACGCGTAGGGGCGTTTCACTAAACGCCCCTGCGGTTACGCCGGCCAGCGACCGCTCGGCAGGTGGGTTCCCGCAGGTCTCGTAAGCTCGTAGGCCCACGCGAGGATCATCTCGCTGCGAGACTGCTGCACGGGGATCAGGACTCGCCGGTAGAGGCCGTCCTCGCCGGGCGCATAGCCTTCGAGCGCGTCCAGGGCCACGAGCCGTCTCTCCGGGTCTTCGAAGATGAACAGCTCGCCGTAGACGATATCCCACCCTGGCGCAAGAGCCAGCGGCGCGGGCGCCTCGCGTTGCTTCCCCGCGTCGGCGAGGTAGTCCCGGGTGCCGATAGCCTGGACGTGATCCCGGTTGACGTGAAGACCCGGGAACCCGAAGGGTAGCTCGTAGAGGCGCCCCAGGGTGGTCGCGGCTTCGATGTGGACTGCGCCCCGGCAGAAGCGGTCGTGGTTGCTTTGGCCCCGCTTGAGGGTGCCGTAGAAGAACATGAGGAGAAAAGAGTCTGTCTCCACCACGACGCCGCGGTACTGTCTATCCCGCCTCGACTTCGAGGATGCGATTCGCGACCTCACTCAGGTCGACGCCGACCACGTCCGGGCGCTCGACCAAGGGGTCGAGCACCATCCCCGGGCGCGCTACGAAGGCCGCCGCGCAGCCGGCGCGCAGGGAGCCCGCCACGTCCCAGGCGTGGGCGGCGATCAGGCGTACACTCTGGACTTCGACCTCGAGGCTCTCGGCGGCCATGCGGTACGGCTCGGGAGCGGGCTTGAGACGCCTGACCATGTCTGCGGAGAGGATCTGCTCGAAGTAGCCGCGTAGCCCGGAGCTATCCATCTGGGCCTCGGCGACCTGCTGCGTGCTGTTGGTCAGCGTGGCCAGGCGCAGCCCGGCGTCGCGCAAGCGCTCCAGGCTCTCGGCGACCTCCGGGTGCGGCGGCAGCTCGCGCATGCCGCCGAGGATCAGGTCTCTGTCTTCGTCTGTGAGCTGTACGCCCTGGCGCTCGGCGACCATCTCCAGCGCCGCTTCGCCTACCTGTCCGAAATCCGAGTACGCTCCGGTCACGGTGGCGACGAGGGCGGACTGCAAAAGCTGCAGGAACCAGACGCGCCGCACGCCCGCGTCGCCGAAGGCCCGCTCGAAGTGGGGGTCGAGCGCCCCGAGGTCGAGCAGCGTCTCGTTCACGTCGAAGAGGCAAACCCTCGCCATGCTCCCTCGCTTTCTACCGCCCTACCAGCGATGCGTAGTCCACCATGATGCAGCGGTCCATGACGACGATCAGACCGTTCACTCTGGCGTAAGAGGCCGCCGCCTCGTTTACTACGCCGGACTGCATCCACAGCGCCTTCGCCCCGGCCGCCACCGCGTCCCTGGCGGTCGGCATCACCTTCTCGCTCCTGCGGAACACGTCGACGATATCTACGGGTTCGGGGATCTCCGCGACCAGGCCGTACGGTTCCTCGCCGAGGACCGGCCCGTCCAGGTTGGGGTTGACCGGGAAGATTTTGAACCCGAAGCCCTGGAGGGAGCTCGCTATGGAATGGCTGGTCCTGTGGGGCGAGTCCGAGAGACCGACGACCGCGACGGTGCGCGACCTTGCGAGCAGCTCTCTTATCTCCTGCGTAGAGGGGTTCTCGTGCATTGCGTCTCCCTTCCGGGGGCTCCGGAGCGGATGTTAACCGATCCAGGCGCCGAGCGGCGCGAGCGCGAGCTCTTTCCCCTTGGCCTCTACCATCACGTCAGCCTCGTGGTCGCCGAGGGCGGAGAGGAGGGAGTGCCAGTCCTGGAGGTCCACGAGGTAGGCGTGCGCGCCTGGCTGCTTCGCCGGGTCCTGGCTCGAGAGATGCAGCTTCGGGCGCGCGTCCGGCGGATCCCAGCTCGGCAGCGAGAGATCCAGGGCCTTCTCCAGCGTCAGGCCGCCGGGGTTCAGCCCGTGGTGGAAAGAGTCGGTGATCGCCGGGATGCCTAAAGAGCGAGCCGTCTTCACGATCTCCGGCACGGTCCAGACGCGCTCGTCGTTCTCGAGAGCGAGGTAGCGCAGGACGGCGCTCTCGGGGCGCAGCTTCTCGACGAAGCGGGCGGTGGTCGCCTCCCTGTCCTCGTGGGCGCCGCCCATATGGAGCACGATCACCGAGTCGAGGTTGCCGATTAGGTCGAAGACGCGCGCGGCGTAGCGCAGCTCGGCGAGGCTACGCTCCGGTACGCAGGGCTTCGGGCTCCCCGGCTGGATGAACTGGCCCGGGTGCATGCTCAGGCGTATGCCCGAAGTGCGTGCGAGCTCCCCGATCTCCCGCAGGTCGTCGCCGTGCTCGGCCTGCCAGTCGTAGGGGAAGGCCGGGTGCGAGGCGAAGGGGATCAGGCTCTGACCCATCCTGAAGAGGGGGATGCCGTGCTCCGCGTTCCAGCGCAGGATCGTCTCCAGCCCGAGCAGGTTCTCCCACACCACGGCGCGCAACTTCTCCGGGTCGCCGAGGCTCGCGAGCCGCAGCGTGCGGTTCGTGCTCGCCGGTATCGTGAGGTTCTGGGTCGGGTAGCCGAGCCGGATCATAGCGGTCTTATATACGGTCTGGCGCGGGCTCGCTGTGTCCGGCCACCCACCGGGGTACGGCACTTCACTCTGGTAGCATGAGTTCCGTATGCGAAAAGCGCGAGCTACGTATCTAGCGGGCATGGCCGAGCGGGTACTGCGCCGCAACGACATGGAGGGGTGGACCAGAGCAGCCCCCAACCTCTACCCGCACCAGTGGAGCTGGGACTCCGGGTTTATAGCCATCGGGCTAGCCCACCTCGACACCGCCCGCGCGGCCCAGGAACTCACCAGCCTCTTCGAGCACCAGTGGAGAAACGGCAAGGTGCCACACATAGTCTTCAACCCCGACGCCCCGCCTGACAGCTACTTTCCGGGGCCCGAGCACTGGTCCAGTGCGGGGGCGTACCCCGAAGCCCCTCCTGCGCCGCCGTACACCAGCTGCCTCTGCCAGCCGCCGACCCACGCCCTCGGCGCCCTGCGAGTCTGGGAGCTGGCGCAGGAGAGGGACCAGGCAGACGTAGCGCGCGGCTTCCTGAGTGAGATCTACCCGAAGCTCCTGGCGTGGCACCGCTACCTGGCTACCGAGCGCGACCCGGAGGGCTCGGGTCTGGTCACCATCAACCATCCCTGGGAGAGCGGTACAGACAACTCCCCCAGGTGGGATGGGGCCCTCCAGAACGTCGAGGTTGGTGACCTCCCGCCGTTCGAGCGCCAGGATTTGGACGATGTGGACCATCCCACCGAGCGCCCCACCGACGAGGAGTACGCCCGCTACCTCTGGCTAGTCGAGCTCATAAAGCGCGTCCGCTGCGACGACGCGGAGTTATACGGATCGCACCCGTTCCTGGTGAAGGACGTGCTCTTCAGCGCCATCCTGGTCGCGGCCAACGAGACCCTGCTGGAGATAGCCGGGGTAGTCGGCGCCCCAGAGGAGGATATGGTGCTGATAGAGGCCTGGATCTCTCGCGGACGCGCGGGTCTCGATGAGCAGTGGGACCCGGGGCTTGGCCTGTGCGTGGACCACGACCTCCGGCGGAATGCGCCGCTGAGGGTTCGCACGGTTGGGGGCTTCGCCCCGCTCGTGGCGGGCGGGCAGACGCCGGACCGGCTCGACGCCCTGCTGCGGACGCTCTACTCGACGGCCTTCCTCGGGAACCCGAACCTGCGGCGTCCGCTGCCGCCCTCGACGAGCCCCACCGAGGCGCATTTCCAACCGCGTAACTACTGGCGCGGTCCGGTGTGGCCGGTCATATCGTGGCTCCTCTGGCGTTCGCTGGTACGAGCGGGGGAGCGCGACCGTGCGTACGACCTGCGCCGGGTGGCCCTTCAAGAGCTCTCCGGGGGCAACTTCGCCGAGTACTACGAGCCCTTCACCGGCGAGCCTCTCGGCTCCGACGATCAATCCTGGACCGCCGCCGTTACCCTGGATTGGCTGTCCTACGACGATGAAGCTTGGTAGGGGACCGCACCACCAAGAGAAAAGCTCCGGCGAACGGCCGGGGCGCTCTGGCTATGTAGGGGACGGGGATTCTAGCTGATATCCCCTGCGTCTTCGAGCACGAAGGTGATAGCCAGGTTTACCTTGTAGCCGACGATGCTGCCGTTTTCGATCAGGACGTTCATGTCCTTGACCCAGGCACCCTCGACGTTGCGCAGCGTCGATGTTGCGCGGGCGACACCTTCGTTGATGGCATCCTCGAAACTATTCGGGTTCGTTGCACTGATCTCGGTTACTCGAGCAACGCTCACAGGTTCCTCCTTCTCCTAGATGGATTCCTTCCTCTCCGAGATTGCAATATACCCGGCGAGGCGGAAACCAAACGCGAGAGAGAGCGGTCGAGCGTCCCGCAGAGGGTGTCCAGCGGATCAGAGCCTGGCCGTCATCATGGGGTCGGTGGTGGGTTCTGGCGACCCCCCGTCGGGCTCGACGGTCACGGCTATGACGTCGCCCTCCTGCAGCGGCTCCTCGACGACGGCTGCTACCTGCTCTTCCCGGGGTTCGAAGAGGCCGCCTGGCTTTGGAACGTCGTCTTCTATGACCCAGATCTGGTAGGTCCTATCCTCGGGCACCCGGGGCATGTCTTCGGCCATCAGGACCGCCCGGTGGTCCTCGAGGATCATCACCTCCGCGTGGGCCTGTTGCGCGTGGCCGGTTCCCTCGAGCGCGACCATCCGGCTCTGCGGCGTGTCCTGCAGATTGGCGACCTGGCCGTGGAGGTCCTGTACCTCCCCTTGCAGCAGCATGTTCCAGGAGAAGAGCCCGATGATGAGCAGGGCAGCCGCCCCGAGCGCCAGGTTCTGGAGGCTGAAGAACTCCCCTAGCCCGGCGAAGCGGGGCCCGCTCCTGGCGGGAGGCTGCGCCTCGGCCTCGACGACGCGCATGATGTTTCGGCGGAGCTCCGGAGGCGGGTCCTGTTCCCGGGGGGAGAGGGACAGCAAGCCGGCGAAGGTGCTCAGCTCGTCTACCTCGGCCTGGTGTTCGGGGTGCTCCGCGAGGTAAGCCTCGAGCTCGCGCCGCTCCTCGT
>JARDZQ010000442.1 GCA_029240775.1 Rubrobacteraceae bacterium
GCGAAGGGAGTTCCATCTTCCATGTGGATGTAGTAGGGCTGCTTCGCGCCGTTCGTGCGCTGCCACTCGTAGAAGCCGTCGGCGGGGATCAGGCACCGGCGCTCGCGGAAAGCCCTGCGGTATGAGGGCTTCTCGGCGACGGTCTCGGAGCGCGCGTTAATCATGCGCGAGCCTATCTGCGGGTCGTCAGCCCACGGGGGTATGAGCCCCCACCTGAGCACCTCGAGACGCCTCCGTCCGCCCTCCTCGAGAACCGCCGCGACACTCTGCGTGGGCGCGACGTTGTAGCTGGGCGAAATCTCCACCGAAGAATCGTCGAAGCCGAACTGCTCAGCTAACCTTCTCACCGGCGTCGCCAGCGTGTACCTGCCACACATTCCTCTAATCCTCCTCGAAGGTCGAGATCTTCCCCTTAATTGTACCGGGCGACCGGCCCTCTTCCACCGGTCAGCTCACGGGGGCTCCGCGCGAACCTCGAAGGCATGGTCGCCGGTCGGGCGCACGCGCAAGAGCCTGTCGAAGCCTTCCGCGTAAGACGGGGGCACCAGCTTCTTCGCCGTCGCGAAGATGGCCACGTCCGGCACCCTGTCTTTCCCTGCGCGCCGCCGGTTGCGTCCGACACACTCTCGCACCGTCGTCTCGAAGTAGTAGCCGGTTATCCTCGCCCCGTGCTCGCGGCCCAGCTCGATGATGACCCGGCGGTCCTCGGGCGTGGGGTTAGTATTGTCCACGACCACCGGGGAGCCTGCCGAGAGCGCGGCCACGATCAGCTCCTCCTGCCTCCTGTTCCGATCTTTTCTGTTGCGAAACAGGTCCTTGCTGACCAGCTCGTGGGTCGCGGCGAACCGCTCCCGGAAGAACGTGCTCTTCCCCGAGGCCTGTAAGCCGACGAAGATCACCAGCTCCAAGATTGACCCGTACGATGACACGTCGATTATCGTAGCGAAAGGAGCGGGACGAGGTGGAAGCTCTGTTTGGCCGCGAGGGTAGGACGGAAGGATAAGAGCGGTGGACGTCTACTCCAGGATCCACGACGGGGCGAACGAGCTCATCAGGGCCGGTATGGTGCACCTGCTCTCCGGCGTGGTGCCGCTCTACGTCGTCAACGAGTTCCCGAAGTCGGGCGGTACCTGGGTCGGCCAGATGCTCGGAGGCGCTCTGGGCGTGCCGTTCCCGAGAAACCGCTTCCCTATCTTCCGAGAGTCGGTAATGCACGGGCACTACCTCAAGCCCTGGGGGATGAAGAACGTGGTCGTCGCCTGGCGGGACGGACGGGACCTCATGGTCTCCTGGTACCACCAGCAGCTGATCGAGCACGAGTGGAACCGGGCGCAGGTGGCGCGCTCGCGCAGGGAGCTCCCGCTTAAGGACTACAACGACGTCTACGGGAACCTGCCCGCGTTCATAGAGTATGCCTTCACCAGGCCCCACTCCCCCTCTTTCTCCTGGGCCGACTTCGTGCGCCGCTGGCACGGCCGAGAGGGGGCCGTCCACGTCCGCTACGAGGACCTGCGCCTCAACACCCAGGGGGAGCTGCGCAGGATCGTCGGGGAGCTGACCGGTGACAATTTGAGCCCGGAGAGGGCGAGCGAGATCGCCGAGGAGTTCTCCTTCGAGCGCCAGTCGGGCCGGCACTCCGGGGAGGAGGACAGGGAGAGTTTCCTGCGCAAGGGCGTGGTCGGGGACTGGCGCGGCCGGTTCGGCCGGGAGGCGCGGGAGGTCTTCGACCGCTACGCGGGCGACGAGTTGATCCTGCTCGGTTATGAGCGCGACCGATCCTGGGTCACGTAGTAAGGGCGAATCGCCCTTACTACGTGACCCTCGCTTATCTGGAGGTCGAGATCCTGGCTTCTTCCGTGACCCGGGCGGTCTTCCCGTCGAGGACGGCGCGGTAGACGGCCTTGATCCGGCGCACCATCTCTTCGTGACTGACTTCGTTCTTCGTCCGCCGCCGTCCCGCCACTCCCAGAAGGCGGGCGCGGTCCGGGTCTCGCAGCAGCTCACCCAGAGCGCCCGCGAGCGCCTCCTGGTCGCCGGGCGGGACCAGGAGCCCCTCCTCGCCGTGCCGGACCTGATCCGGGATGCCCCCGACGGCGCTCGCGACCACCGGGACGCCGGCGGCCATCGCCTCGAGGACGATGAGCGGCGACCCTTCGGTCAGGGAAGGGACCACGAGCACGTCCATGAGCCCTACCAGCGCACGCGCGTCGGTCCGGTAACCTAGAAAACGGACGCGGTCCTCCACACCGATTCGCCTGGCGAGGGCCAGCAGCTCTTCGCGCAGCGGCCCGTCGCCGACGACGATGAAGCGAACTCGCGGGGAGAGCTTCGAGACGCGGGCCGCCGCCGTGAGGAAATCAGCCACCCCCTTCTCTGGCTGAAGCCGGGCCACGACCCCGACCAGTGGTCCCTCGAGCCAGCCGTCCGGGAGCGCGCCGCTCAGGTCCGGCGGGTCGTCGGAGGCCGGGATCACGGCGTTGGGGATAAGGGAGACGAGTTCCGGGGACACCCCGTCCTTCTCGATCAGGCGCCGCTGGATGGGCGTCGAGACGGCGATAGTGTGCCTTGCCCGCCGGTGGGCCCACCGGCTGACTCTGCGGGTCCACCAAGTCTGCCACGACGCCTCGGTGTGCTCGGTGATCACGAACGGCAGAGCCGTCCCCCGGACGGCGATCGCGGCGGCGACGGAGCTGGCGTAGATGTGCGCGTGTACCAGGTCGAATCGTCTCTCTTTGAGGAGCTTTCCGATTCCACTCGCGTACGCCGGGCTTACGCGTCGTTTGACGAGCCGCCTCATCAGCGACCAGACCGGCAC
>JARDZQ010000443.1 GCA_029240775.1 Rubrobacteraceae bacterium
ATGCGCTCCAGCACGGACGTCTTGAGCAGGAACTCCCTCACCCCTTCGGGTTGCCGCTCTAAGACCTCCTCGGCCAGGAAGTCCAGAACGTGGCGGTTGGAACCCGAGAAGGACTCGACGAAGCCCGAGGTGTCCTGGCGGTCGCGCATCGAGAGGGCTGCCAGCTGCAGGGCGGCTATCCACCCCTCCGTGACCCCTTCGAGCACCGCGACGTCCCCCTCCGAGAGCGAGAGTCCCATCACATCGTTCAGGAAGGCGCTCGCCTCCTCGGGCGTGAAACGCAGGTCGGCGGCGCGCACTTCGGTCATCTGGTCCCTGACCCGGAGCCTGGCGAGGGGGAGGGGCGGGTCCGCGCGACTAGAGATGACGAGACGCGCGTTCTCGGGCAGGTGCTCCAAGAGGAAGGAGACGGCCTCGTGGACCGGATCCGAATCGATCAGGTGGTAGTCGTCGAGGATCACGGTGATCTCGTGTGCGACTTCGGCCAGCTCGTTGACCAGGACCCCCATCAGCGCCTCGATGGGCGGCATCTGCGGCGAACGCAGCGAGGCCAGGACCCCCTCGCCGATCCCCTCTTCGATCTCTTGGAGCGCACCCACCAGGTAGGTCAGGAAACGCGCCGGATCGTTGTCCGAGAGGTCCAGGGAGACCCAGGCTACGGACTTTTCGTCCCTCGAGAGTTGCTCCGACCAATCGCCGAGCAGGGTGGTCTTGCCGAAGCCCGCCGGGGCGGAGACGAGCGTCAGGGGGCACACCTCGTTCCGGGCGAGCATCTCGCGCAGACGTGGGCGGTCCACCAGGCTCGGGCGCGTCCTGGGGGCGCGCAGCTTGGTCGTTACGAGCGCTTGGGGCAAGATGGCTGCTCCGACTCGTCTCTCCTCGAACATAATCTTACTCCCAAGAGAGTCCGGGTCAAGGTGCATTTCCTTACCCTCTCGAGTCGTCGTGGAGGCTCGCCTTCAGTCCGGCGCGCATCGCGGAACGTGGCTGCCAATAGGCGTTGGGGGCGAGGGTTATGCGCCGGTGTGGGAGAGAACTTTGAACAAAAGTGGATCTCCACCCCCCCACTCCACCCTTTGGAGGATGCCACTCCATCCGGGCTACCGGTATGTTCTCGACAGCAATAAGGTGTACCGCGAAGAAGGAGCAGAAGATGGAGACAGGAAAAGTGAGGGAAGCGGAAGCGCGGGACGAGCGAGAGGGAACGACGCTGGTCCTGGGCGGCACGGGCAAGACCGGTCGAAGGGTGGCGGCGAGGCTAGAGGCGCGTGGACTGCCCGTGCGGGTAGGCTCCCGCTCCGGCCAACCGCCCTTCGACTGGGAGAACTTGGACACATGGGCACCCGCGCTCGAAGGAGTGGAGTCTGTGTACGTTTCCTACTACCCGGACATAGCGATACCGGGCGCTCCGGAAGCGGTGCGCTCGTTCGCCGAACTGGCGGTGCAAAGCGGAGTTCGGCGGCTGGTGCTCCTCTCGGGGCGGGGCGAGGAGGAGGCACAACGTGCCGAGGTGGCCTTGCGGGAGGTGAGCGACGAGGCCGGCGTCGAGTGGACGATCGTGCGCTGCGCCTGGTTCATGCAGAACTTCGACGAGTACTTCCTGCTGGAGCCGATCCTGAGCGGCGAGGTCGCCCTCCCTTCCGGGGACGTCCCCGAGCCGTTCGTGGACGCCGACGACATCGCAGACGTCGCGGTGGCCGCCCTGACGGAGGACGGGCACGCGGGCGAGATCTACGAGCTGACCAGCCCCAGGCTCCTGACCTTCGAGGAGGCGGTAGGCGAGATCGCGAAGGCGACCGGACGCGAGATCCGCTTCGTCCCGGTCTCCCTGGAGGAGTACTGGTCCATGCTGGCCGAAGCGGACGTGCCGCCCGAGGTCGTCTCGGCTCTCACCTACCTGTTCGGCGAGGTCCTCGACGGGCGCAACGCCCACCTGACGGATGGAGTCCAGCGCGCCCTGGGCCGCGAGCCCAAGGACTTCGCAGACTACGCGCGCGAGGCCGCCTCGACCGGCGTCTGGGACGACAAACGATGAGCGGCGTCCTGTACGCCGCGACGCTGGCCACCGCCCTCGGGTGCGGGCTGGTAGCCGGGGTCTTCTTCGCCTTCTCCAGTTTCGTGATGGCCTCGCTCAAGCGGTTGCCGTCGGCGCAAGGCATCGCGGCTATGCAGTCGATCATCATCGTGGCCGTCACCTCCGCCTTCATGACGGCGCTCTTCGGGACGGCCGCCGCCTGTCTCGGGCTGGCTGGGTGGGCCTTGATCTCCATGGGAGGGGCGCCACTCGCGCTCGTGCTCATCGGGTGCGCGCTCTACCTTCTCGGCACCATCGGGGTGACGATCGCGCGCAACGTCCCGCTCAACAACCGGCTCGAGAAGCTGCATTCCCGGGACGCGGGCGCGGCCGGCTTCTGGGACCAGTACCTCACGCGATGGACCGCCTGGAACCACGTGCGCACCATAGCCGCCCTCGCGGCGGCGGCGCTGCTAACCGTCGCGCTCCAGGCGTAGAGGCCGGGTAGGACCAAGAAACGTCCCATCACGAGTAGCCGGAAACGGAAAAAAGCAAAGGAGAAAGAGAAATGGCAAGAGCTGGCGACGAACTCCTCAACCCGGTCACCGGGCTGAAGACCGTGTTCCGCAAGACCTCGCGGGAGACCGACGGCGAGTTGCTCCAGGTGGATTGGATCGGCTCTCCCGGCTGGACTACGGGCCCCGACCACATCCATCCGCGCCAGGAGGAGCGCTTCGAGGTCCTCTCCGGCAGGCTCGGCCTGCGGGTGGACGGCGTAGAGCGCGTGCTCGGCGAGGGGGA
>JARDZQ010000026.1 GCA_029240775.1 Rubrobacteraceae bacterium
GCGAAGCGCTCGTCTTGGGTCTGGCCCTTCTTCCAGCGGGCGTAGATCTGCTGCAGGATCACCGCCAGCTTGAAGTAGCCGAAGACCATGTACCAGTGCATCCGGGAGAGGTCGCGCCCGCTCTTCTCGGCGTACCGCCCTATGAGCTCCCTCCTCGTCATGAAGCCGGACGTCGAGGTGACCGTCGGCATGACCGTTTTGAGCTGCTGCGGGTCTTCCGGCTCGGTCCAGTAGGAGAGGGAGACGGCCAGGTCGAAGAGTGGGTCGCCCACCGTGGCCATCTCCCAGTCGAGAAGAGCGCGAACCTCCGTGAGGTCCTCCGGGTTCAAGACCAGGTTGTTCAGCTTGTAGTCGTTGTGGATAATGGTGGGCGCGGGGCTCTCGGGGATGTCTTGGACGAGCCAGTCGGTGAGAGACTCTACCCCTTCTATCTCTTCGGTCTTGGCCTTCTCGTAGCGGCCGATCCAACCCCTCACCTGCCGCTCGAGGAAACCTTCCGGTCTACCCAGGTCCCCGAGTCCAGCCTCATTAGGATCCACGGCGTGCAGCTCCGCCAGAGTGTCGGCGACGGTACGTGAGATGCCCCGGCACAGCTCTTCGGTGGGCTCGACACCCTCGGGAAACTCGTCGTCAACCACCACGCCTTCGCGGCGCTCCATGACGTAGAAGGCAGCCCCTATGACCGACTCGTCCTCGCAGAAAAAGTACGGCTTCGGGGCGAGCGGGTACGCCGCGTGCAGCCTCGAAAGAACGCGAGACTCCCGGCCCATGTCGTGGGCCTTGGGGGGGATGGGTCCCAGGGGTGGCCGTCTCAGCACACCCTCCCACTCTCCCACCTTGAGCAGGTACGTAAGATTCGAGGCCCCGGAAGGGAACTGGCGCACCTCGAGCTCGCCTCCGGGAAGACCTTCTATGCGCTCTCTGAGGTAGCGCTCGACGGCCTCGAGGTCGAACTCTTCCCCCTCACGCACACGTATCGTCTCCACGTTGTGTCTCCCTCCGTTCGGCAGCTTTCGGCTATCAGCCATATGCGGTCGGCTCTTGGTTGGCGGCCAGACCAAGAGCGCTTACGCCGCGGCTTCTATAACGCGGATCTGGTTCACTGTGTCTGGTTGTACACTCCCCTTGTACCAGAGCCAGTTCGTGGCTGATAGGTGGCCGGCGAAGCCGGTCCGAGCTTGCCCGCTTTGACCTCCGGGACTAGCTCGCTCGCTCCGATCTCGCCGACGAACTCGAAGGCATCAACCCGGTCGTGCTCGAAGAACCACCTTCCGGCGCGACTCTGTTTCAGAGCCTCCAGTTCCCTACCGCGATAACGTTCTATGAAGTCGAGAGCCATCCAGGCGCCGTCGTTCAGGCGCCATCCCTCCGTGTTCATACCGGAGAGGATCGTCGCCGCGCCCAGGAAGTCCTCCACGGTGAAGCGGCCTGCGGACCCGGCGCAGACCAGGTAGACCGAATCGGTGCCGGAGGCTTCGAGGTAGCGGGCTACCGCGGGGGCGTTACGGAGGCAGCCGAGGAGGACCCTCTCGGCGGGCGCGGCGTCGGCGATGGCCCTCGTGCCGTTGGTCGTCACGAAGACGACGTCTCTTTGGGCGACCGTCTCGGGCCGGTACTCGTCGGGGAACGGGCCTTGGTCGTAGCCCTCTATCCTCGCGGCGTCCTGCTCTCCGCCGCGCAGGACGTTCGGGGCGTCGAGCCCCGCGCTCGCTTCCTCGGCCTCCTCCAGGCTCGCGACGGGGAAGACGCGGCGAGCGCCGTTCTCCAGGATCGTCAGGAGGGTCGTGGTCGCCAGGAACACGTCCACGACCACGGCGGTCGCGCCGGCCAACCTCTCCGGCACGATCTCCTCTCGGGTCATCAACACCCGCAGCCGCTTCAAGGGCATCCGGCCTGTCGCACTTTTCGACCCACGGGCTCGTATTCTCGCACTTTTCCGGGGCCCGGCGCCGCTCGATCGCGCTCCGGCCCTCGGAGCGACTACAGCACTCCTCGAAACGCTTGATCTCATAGTACGTCGAGGGGAGCGCCTCCAGGATAGAAAGCTGAGGATGCTGACAAGCCGCCTGGCGAAGGCCAGGCGGCTTCCTGAAATGCGCGCTATGCGGAAGGTGCCCTTCCGCATAGCGCTCTAGCGACCCTTGAATCTAGGCTTCCGTTTCTCGAAGAAGGCGGCAAGGCCCTCGGCGTGGTCTTCGGTGTACCCGCACGCCGCCTGGCCTTCGGCCTCGGCCTCCAGAACGGCGGGGAGGTCGCCCTCGAAGCTTGCGTAGAGAGAGCGCTTGATCCAACCCAGCGCCCGCGTCGGCATGGCGGCGAGCCTCTCCGCGAGGGCGGCTGTCTCGCTTTCGAGCTCCCCGCTCGGGACGACCCTGTTCACGAGCCCGATCCTGTGCGCTTCGTCGGCGTCGACGGCGTCGCCGAGCACGCTCATCTCCATCGCCTTACCCAGGCCGACGACGCGTGGCAGGAAGAACGAGACCCCGGCGTCGGGCATGAGCCCGATCTTGATGAAGGCAACGGAGAAGCTCGCGCTCTGTGCCGCCAGCCTCAGGTCGCAGGCGAGAGCGAGGCCCATCCCCGCTCCGTAGACCGGGCCGTGCAAGGAGGCGAGGACGGGCTTGTCCATCTCCGAGATCTTCCTCACCGAAGGGCTGAAGCTCCGGCGGAGGTACGCGCCGAGGTCCGGAGCGTCCCCGTCCTTGCGGCTCAGGTCCTCGCTCTTCAGATCCGCCCCGGCGGAGAACCCCCGGCCCTCGCCCCGCAGCACCACACAGCGGACCTCGTCGTCCGAGGCGGCGTCGTCAAGCGCTCCGTGGAGGCCCTCGTGCATTCGTCCGTCGAACGCGTTGAGCCTGTCCGGACGGTTCAGGGAGACGGTTGCCACGCCGCCACCCTTCTCGTAGAGCATGGTCTCGTACATACTCGCGCCTCCTGACTCGAAACAAAGCCGTGCCCCCGATTAGGGGGCACGGTTGAACTCGCTGTTCTCTAGCTGGTCGTTGCGCCGCCACGCTCCTCGATAAGCTGGCGTTCTTCGTCCTGTTCCGCCTCGATATCGACATGGCGGGTCTCCGCTGCCACGTAGGCGCACACGAAAGAGAGCACCGCCAGAGCCGCCACGTAGACAGCGATGGAGGTCGAGGTGCCCGTAGAGGCGAACAGCCAGGTAGCGATGAAAGGCGCCAGGGCGCCACCGAAGATCGAACCCCCCTGGTAGCCGAGCGAGATGCCACTGTAGCGCACCCGCGTCCCGAACATCTCGGCGTAGAAGGCCGCCTGAGGACCGTAAGCAACGCTCAGAGCCCCCAGACCGAAGATGTGCGCCGCCAGCACCAGCCAGAACGAGCCCGTATCGGTGGCCCAGAACAGGAGGAAGGCCGAGATACCCATGCCGACCACGCCGGTCAGGTAGACCGGCCTCCTGCCGAACCTGTCTGAGAGCGCCGCGAAGAACGGCATGGCGAAGAAGCTGATGACGCTGGAGATCAGCACGACCGTGAGTATGGAGCTGTTGCTCATCCCCGCCTCTGCGGTGGCGTAGTTGATCAGGTAGGAGACGAGTATGTAGAAGTAGGCGTTGATGACGAGAAACGCGCCCGCGGCCAGCAGCACCTGCCTAGGATAGGTGCGCAGCACATCAACTATGGGCATCCGGGCCTCGGTGTTGCTCTCCTGCACCCGCCTGAAGGCCGGGCTCTCCATGATCCTCAAGCGGATAAAGAGCCCCACCGCGACGAGCAGGATGCTGAGCACGAACGGTATCCGCCAGCCCCAGGCCATGAACTGCGCCTCCGGGAGGCTCGAGACGGCGAGGAAGATCAGGTTAGAGAGTATGAGCCCCGCGGGGACCCCCATCTGCGGCCAGCTCCCGAAGAACCCTCGCTTCTCGCGAGGTGCGTGCTCGACGGCCATCAGGACCGCCCCTCCCCACTCCCCGCCGACCCCGAGGCCCTGCGCAAAGCGCAGCACGACGAGCAGAAGCGGGGCCCAGATGCCTATCTGCTCGAAGGTCGGCATGAGGCCGATGAGCGTCGTCGCGACACCCATTATGGTCAGCGTGAGGACCAGCATAGTCTTGCGGCCGATCCTGTCCCCGAAGTGACCGAAGATCACGCCGCCCACCGGCCTGGCAAAGAATCCGATCCCGAACGTGGCGAAAGCGGCCAGGGTCCCCGCCGTCTCGCTGAACTCCGGGAAGAACAGAGCGGGGAATACCAGAGCCGCCGCCGTCCCGTAGATAAAGAAGTCGTACCACTCGATAGTCGTGCCTATGAGGCTCGCCGCGGCGACCTTCCTGATAGCGGAGATCTGCCCGCGGTCTTCCCCTCCTACCCTTTCCATCCGTACCCCTTCCGATCAGAGACCCAAACCGAGCAAGTTCCAGAATCTACCGGCAGACCGCTCTCGAGGCATCCTCCTTCCCCCAACCCATCCCTGCGAACAGGGTAGCCAGGTCCGGAGCTAGAGTCAATCGTTACTTGAAGGGCGCAGAATTGTGCCCGGCGCGGATCATGCGCCGGGCAACTCGCAGACAGCGGTTGTTCAGATCCTGTCGGCCAGCTCTGCGAAGCGGTCGAGCGAGTCGGGGTTGCTCAAGGAGTCGCGGCTGGCCGCCTGATCTGGTGGCGTCCCCGCCAGGATCTTCTTGACCGGCACCTCGAGCTTCTTGCCGTTGAGGGTCCTCGGGATGTCGGGGACGGCGAAGATCTCGTTCGGCACGTGCCGCGGCGAGGTCCGCTCGCGGATGGCGCCCTTTACCTTCTTCTTCAGGTCGTCGTCGAGGTCGGCCCCCTCCCGAAGGACGACGAAGAGGGGCATGAAGGCCTCGCTGCCCGGTCTGTGGATATCCACGACGAGGCTGTCCGTGACCTCCTCGACGCTCTCGACTGCGGAGTAGATCTCGCTGGTGCCCATCCTGACGCCACCGCGGTTTATGGTGGAGTCGGAGCGGCCATAGATGACGCACGAACCGCGGCTCTTGATCTTGATCCAGTCCCCATGCCGCCACACGCCAGGGTAGACGTCGAAGTAGCTCTCCCTGTAACGCTCTCCTTCGGGGTCGTTCCAAAGGTAGATAGGCATGGATGGCGCTGGCTCCGTGATGACGAGCTCCCCGACCTCGTCTATTACCGGCTGGCCGTCTTCGTTGAAGGCCTCGACCTTCATCCCCAGGGAACGGGCCTGCAGCTCGCCTGCGTGTACCGGCAGGAGCGGCACCCCGCCGACGAACGCGGTGCACAGGTCGGTGCCGCCGCTAGTCGAGTAGAGCCACACTTCCTCTTTGACGTGCTCGTAGACCCACTCGAAACCCTCGGGCGGCAGCGGGGAGCCGGTGGATCCGACGCCCTTGAGATGACTCAGGTCGAAGTCCCGGCCCGGCTCTATGCCGGCGTTCATGCAGCCCGTAAGGTAGCTGGCGCTGGTGCCGAAGTGGGTCATGCCGGTCTCCTCGGCGAGCTCCCATAAAGTGTTCATGTCCGGGTGGCCGGGGTTGCCGTCGTAGAGGATGGCTGTCGCCCCCGAGAGCAGCCCGCTCACCAGCAGATTCCACATCATCCAGCCCGTCGTGGTGAACCAGAAGAAGCGGTCGCCGGGGCCAAGGTCTATGTGGAGGTACACCTTCTTGAGGTGCTCCATGAGGATGCCGCCCTGGCTCTGCACGATGGCCTTGGGAAGCCCGGTCGTCCCGGAGGAGTAGAGCACCCACAGCGGGTGGTCGAAGGGGACCTGCTCGAAGTGGAGCTCCGCGCCCTCTTGGGGACCCAGCACCTCGTCCCAGAGGACGGCGTTATCGAGCGAGCCGAGGTCCGGTTCGTCTTTCAGGTACGGGAGGACGACCGTCTTCTCGAGCGTGGGGATCTCGCCTTGCAGCTTCGCCACCACCTCGGTCCGGTCGTAGTCCTTGCCGCCGTAGCGGTAGCCGTCAACCGCGAAGAGGACCTTCGGCTCTATCTGCTTGAACCGGTCCACGATGCTCCCGGCGCCGAAGTCCGGCGAGCCGCTCGACCACACAGCGCCTATGGAGGCCGTGGCGAGAAAAGCGACGACGGCCTCCGGCACGTTGGGCAAATAGGCGACGACCCTGTCGCCGCGCTCCACGCCCATCTCATGGAGCGCCGCCGAGAGTGCCGCCGTCTTCTCGCGCAGCTCCGCCCAGCTCGTCTCGGCGAGGGGGCGCAGCTCGGATCTGTGAACGAGTGCCGGCGCGTCGGAGCGCGCGTTGCCAAAGGCGTGCTCGGCGTAGTTCAGCTCCGCCCCGGGGAACCACTCGGCCCCAGGCATCTCGCGCTTCGCCAGCACGCGCTCGTAGGGCTTCGAAGCCTTCACCTCGAGGAACTCCCAGAGCGAGGACCAGAAGCCTTCGACGTCGCTCACCGACCACTCCCACAGCTCGTTGTAGCCGTCGAACGAGAGGTCCTTTTTCTCCTCCAGCCACCCCATGTAGCGGGTGATGACCGCGTTCTCCTTCAGTTCGGCGGGGGGCTCCCAGAGCAGGGTGCCTTCCGATGTCTCGGTCATACCGTACTCCTCCTAGCGGGCCGTCCACCCACCGTCCATCACGATAGACGAGCCATTAACGAATGAGGCCTCCTTCGAGCACAGAAAGACGGCCATCTCCGCCACCTCTTCGGGCTCAATGAGGCGCTTGATCACAGGCTCGGTGAGCATGATCTTCTCTATCACCTCGTCCTCGGGAATGCCGTGCGTCCTGGCCTGGTCCGCTATCTGCTTCTCCACAAGCGGCGTCTTCACGTACGCCGGGTTGATGCAGTTGGAGGTAACACCCTTCGGCCCACCTTCGAGAGCGATGGTCTTGGAGAGCCCTTCCAGGCCGTGCTTGGCCGAGACGTACGCAGACTTGTAAGGCGAGGCCCGCAGACCATGCACAGAGGAGATGTTGACTATGCGTCCCCACCCCTTCTCGTACATCCCCGGCAGCGCCTTCTGGACGATCCTGAACGGCGCCTCGAGCATGATCCGCAAGATTAGGGAGAACTGCTCGGGCGGGAACTCTTCTATGGGAGCAACGTGTTGAAGACCCGCGTTGTTGACGATGATGTCCGCGTCCACCTCGAGACCGTTCAGAACCTCGTAGTCAGAGAGGTCGGCCTGAAGCGCCTCGCCGCCGATCTCGCCCGCCACTCTTCTCGCGACGTCGCCGTCCAGGTCGAGCACGGTCACGGCGGCGCCGGCCTGGGCCAGCCTCCCGGCGCAGGCCCGTCCTATCCCACTCGCCGCCCCGGTCACCAGGGCGCTGCGCCCGCTGAGGTCCACCCCGGCGGCGGAAGGTCCCGGCATGATGGAGGTCTCGCTCATGATCCCACTCCCAGTTCGCACAGTGTCCAGTCTGCAAGAGGCGCTTTCCCCAAAAGGCGCCTCCGAAAACCAGTATAAGCCATGCCCCTCAGAGGTCCCTCACCCGCAGGCTCTTGCGCGCCTCGTCGAAGTTGCGGTAGATGCGCCGCTCGAGGTCGGCCTCGGCGAAGTTCTCCCCCAGCTGGTGCCTGACGAAGGCGTCCGTGGAGTAGCGGGTGGACGAGAGGAGGTAGTTGTCCTCGTTGTGCTTGACCATCGCGAAGAAGGTGTCGCGGGCAGCCGGGCCGAGGTTGAAGTTGTCGTAGTTGACGACCACGTGCGCCCTGCGCCCGAAGCCGGAGAGCCTCCCGTCCACTGGCGAAGTGGTTGAGGCCCCTATTACTCTCCGTCGCCCTGTCCGGCAGCGTAGACGAGGGTTAGGTCTCTCGGGGAGTCGGTCTCGACCAAGCGCCTCTCGAGACCGATGGCCAGTTCCTCGGGGAAGCCGATGCCGACGAAGCCGCTTATCGCGACGGGGTCGCCGTCCATGACCACGCGGGCGGCGTCTCCGGCGGATATGACCTTGTTGCGCTTCATGCGCCCCTCCCCCGCCAGAGAGGCCCCGCCGTGGTGCGCGGGGCCTCCCTGGAAGGCTAGCTTCGTGTTCGTCTGGCTACTGCGCCCCGGGTTCCGGTTTCTCAGAGACGAGCCGGCGCTCCGCCGGCTGCGTCTCTTCGATATCTTCCTGGAACGTCTCGGAGGCCAGGAGCACCGAGATCACCGTTATGAGCGCCATGAACGCCATGTAGACGGCGACCGCCGTGTAGCCGTAGGAGGCGAGCAGGGCGACGGCGATCAGGGGCGAGAGCCCGCCGGCCAGGACCGAGGCGAGCTGGTAGCCCAGAGAAGCGCCACTGTAGCGCACCCGCGTACCGAAGAGCTCGGAGAAGTACGCTGCCTGCGGGCCGTACATCGAGTCGTGCCCGAGGTTCACGCCGAGGACGACGGCGAGCCAGATCAGGGGCTCTATGCCCGTGTTCAGCAGCCAGAAGAACGGGAAGGCGAACAGGAGCGAGAAGACCGCCCCGAACAGGTACACCGGACGCCGCCCGACGCGGTCCGAGAGCGCCCCGAAGAGGGGAATTGTAGCGAGCCCTATCGCGGCGGCTATGATGACGCCGCGGAGGCCCACGCCCTGCTCGAGTCCGACCTCCTCCACGACGTAGGTGAGCACGAAGGCGGTCAGGATGTAGAAGGTACCGTTCTCGGCGATCCGCATGCCCATCGCCAGGAGGACGTTCTTGGGGTAGGTGCGCAGAACGTCGAGTATGGGCATCCGGGCCTCGGTACCGCTCTCCTGCACCCGCATGAAGGCCGGACTCTCCATAATCCTCAGCCGGATAAAGAGCCCCACCCCTATCAGGATGATGCTGAGCAGGAACGGTATCCGCCAGCCCCAGGCCAGGAACTGCGCCTCGGGCATCGCCGTGGAAGAGGCGAAGAAGACCACGTTGGCGAGGAGGAGCCCCGCGGGCACCCCCATCTGCGGCCAGCTCCCGAAGAAGCCTCGCCTGCCAGGAGGCGCGTGCTCGACGGCCATCAAGACGGCGCCACCCCACTCCCCGCCGACGCCTATGCCCTGAAAGAGCCTCAGGACGACGAGTAGTATCGGCGCCAGGACGCCTATCGATTCGAAGGTCGGCAGCAGCCCGATCAGGAACGTCGCTACGCCCATGATGAGCAGCGAGAGCACCAGCATCGTCTTGCGCCCGATCCTGTCCCCGTAGTGGCCGAAGATTATGCCGCCCACCGGCCGGGCGAAGAACCCGACCCCGTAGGTCGCGAAGGCCAGCAAGGTCCCTCCGAGCGGCGTGGCCTCCGGGAAGAAGAGGCTGCCAAACACCAGAGCCGCAGCCGTACCGTAGAGGAAGAAGTCGTACCACTCGATCGCCGTCCCGATAAAGCTGGCCAGAGCCACCTGCCGGATCGAGCTGGTCTGCCCCTCGTGCTCCCCGCCTAGTCTGTCCATGATCTCCTCCCGCGCAAGCCGGCCGTCGAGAGACGTTCCGGGCACTACCTTCCCCTCAGCGCCGTCATGATCTCACCTCCCGCCGTGTCCTCGCAACCGAACTACGCCCCTCAGCTTCACCTCGCCACGTATCTGGCTTCCTTGCCCAGGACACAGCCGTTGAGCACGCCGCCCTTCTTCGGTCTCTCGACGTACTTGCTCTTCGGCGACGCATCGCGCCTCTCGACCCACTCCGCGAGGTCCTTGAGCGACCAGCGCGAGAACCACCCCGAACAGCAGCGCCGCGCACGCGCCGCTCCACCCTCGCATAACCCGACTACCTAGCATTGCTCGCCGCCTGAGACGCCGGAGCGCCCCCACCCAACTGAGGACATACCTACCTCTTCCCCACTCGCCGGTATGAGCGCATTCAAGGCGTGAGGGAGTCCCGAGATCAAGGACAGGGATCTCGCCTCTTCCGGACCACCTAGCGCTGGCTTGGCTCCAGCTGCGACGGTTACTTCGCGCAAAGTTATGCGGCGGGGCCGGTACCTGATCCGGCCCCGCCGCGCGGACGTAGTGCTCTGGTGGTAACTCTAGGCCGGCTGACCCTCGGCTACCTCGTTCCTCGTCTTCTCGCGGTGGTTCACCATTATGGAGTGGACGAGCGCCGTGACCCAGACCACGACGATCAGGACGTAGAGGAGCGTGGCCGTCGCGCCCTCGATCCCGACTGCTCCCATGAACGTCCTCATGTTGGTGATGAGGATGACGCCAGCGACGGCAGTTCCGAGAATGCGGGCAGGCAGCGTACGGACGACGAAGGCGGCTAACGGCGCGGCGACAATGCCACCGAGGAGGAGCGCACCGACCACCGACCACGGGATCTCCGCGAAGCTGAGCGCGAGGAGGAACCCGATGCTGGCGGCGAGCGCCACGACGAACTCGCTGGTGTCCACCGTGCCGACCACCTTGCGCGGCTTCATGCGCCCCGAGGAGAGCAGGGTAGGAGTGGAGATGGGGCCCCAACCGCCGCCGCCCGCCGCGTCGAGGAAGCCCGCCACGAGGCCAAGAGGTGCCAGGAAACCTTTGGCAATGGGCCTCTCCACTACCGGCCTCTCTCTCCTCCTGAACGAGAAGCGGGCTAGGACGTACACACCGAGGGCAAACAAAAAGATGGCGACCACCGGCGCGACCAACTCCTCGGCGACGGTCGCAACCCAGGTTACCGCGATCGCGCCCAAGAAGGCCCCGATACCGCCAGGCACCGCCATCCA
>JARDZQ010000444.1 GCA_029240775.1 Rubrobacteraceae bacterium
CTCTGCCATGTGGGGACACTCAGGGAAGGTCGTCTGAAAACTCGCTTCAGTACTGGCCGCTGCCATCTGTTCGCTCTTTCTTTTCGGACCGTCGGATAGTGTCCGCTTCGCGCCAGGCGCTGAACCGGCGGAAGACCCGGTCCATCTGCTGCGTGACCACGGGATCTTTAGGTTTGAGCATGGCCTTGCGGGGAAGGCTCACGAGAGCGTCGCCGACCTTCCAGCGCAGGGAGCCCGTCAGGATCGACACCTTGTCCTCCAGTGTCTCCATCCAGCGGGTCAGCTTGGCCACGTCCTGCTCGGCCTGCCGCAACCTCGCGTGGGTGTCTCGTAGGCTGCCGGCCACGAACCCCCCGAAGACCTTCGTATCCTCTGGGTGGTCCCCGCCGATGTACTGCGTCTGCTCGGCGGAGATACGCTTGAATAGCTCGATGGCGTCACGTTTGCCGGCGCTCCGGGGACCGCCCTTCGCGCCCGAGAGCAGGACCTGACGGAGACTCTCCCAGTGCTCGTCTAGGGAGGGATCTAACCTCCCTAGCGTGCGTTCCCAGGCGTCGGCCGGCGCGTCGATGAGGTCCTCGATCTTCTGCTCCGCCCCGGTCCACGAGCGCGCCTGCCACGAGGCCAGTCCGAGATGGTCCAGGAAGCCGCCGTACTTGGGGTCTTCTCTGGCGGAGATCAGGATGCAGCGCCGTCCGAACGAGCAGGCCGTGATCATACCGTGAAGCGAGGAGCCGACGTAGAGCTCTGAGCGCGCTATGCAGGCCGCGACCTCCCGCAGGCTCCTGGGCCCGTCCACGAGAAGGGGATCGGTGTCTAGCTGCGCTGCTATCTTCCTCTGGGTCTTGACGTCGCCGTGGGCGGGACCTATAGCGAGCAGCACGGGCGTGGCCCCGAGCTTCCTGCTGATGTTGTCTATGTGAACCGCGACTACTGAGACGTCTTCACCGGCGAGCCTGGCGTTGACGTGGAAGGCGAGGGTGCGTTCAGGCACATCCCTGCCGCGGTGTGCGAAGGCTTCCTCGTACGCCGAGGAGATGTCCTCTTCCTTCCAGAGCCTGGAGATCTCCACGGCCGTGTCAGGCACGACCCTCATCTGCACCTCGACGCCGGCCCTCTCCAGCAGGCGCCGGCTCTCCAGGTCCCTCACGCTTGCGTGCTCGGTCACGGACCCCGTCCACCGCACAAACCGGGCTGCGGCGGGATCGAACGGAGCGGGGACACCAGGGGCGTTCCAGCACAAGGGCAGATCGTCTCTGGCCGCGATGTACGCGGCGCCGAGCCACAGGCTCGGGTAAGCAACGAAAGGAGCGACGCCGCCACGGTTGTAGATCCCGAGCGGCGTGGGCGAGGCGCGCAGGATCTGGCCGCCCCCGATCACCAAGCCGTCCACTTCCGGGGCTTCCCGCAAGAATTCCTCGAAACCGATGGCCGGGACGCAGTCCTGCCAGACCGGGGCCGAGCCCACCGGCGAGACGTGGACGAAATCGTCGCAGACGTCCGAGAGCCTCCTCTCGAGAACCAGCGGGAACAGCAGGTCACCGTAGTTCTCGACGTCAAAGGTTCCGAAGTGGGCTATTCTCATATCCTCGCTCTCTAAAGGTGTCGTTGCGTGACCTTCTTGAGCGTACACTATCATTGAGCCTGGCATTCGGCGCGCCCGGCGATGAGAATCGGCCGGGATCGGATACCATGCGTCCGACGTCTGGAAGATCTGTGATGGAGAGAAGAGGGTGCGACTCTACGGGGTATCGATGGTTCGCAACGAGGCGGATATCGTTCGCGTTAGCGTCCTCTACCACCTTTCATTGGGCTTCGACCGGCTCCTAATCTTGGACAACGCTTCGACCGATGGCACCCGCAGGGAGTTGAGGAGGCTCGGCAGGGACCCCAGGGTACGCTGGATGCGCGACAGAGGGCCTTTCCGGCAGGGCGAGGTCTTCACGGAGCTGGCCCGCCAGGCTTTCTCGGAGGGCGCCGACTGGGTCGCGCCTGTGGACGCCGACGACTTCTGGTACTCGCGACGTTCGTCCCTAAAGAAGGTGCTGGCAGAATCTGGGGCGGCGGCGCTCCGCGTTCGGCACGTTGACTTTATCCAGCGCCGCGAGCAGAGGGAGTCCTCGCCGGACGAGATGCTGTACATGATCCGCCGCGTCTCCGAGCCCGTCGACCGCGCCTTGGCCCCAGAACTCCTGGCCGCCGGGAAAGTCTCCTACATCGAGATGGCACGGTTGCAGAAACTAATCAGCCGGGCTTCCGAGACCGTGAAGATGGTGAAGGGGGCCCACTCCCTGGACGGCGTCGAGGGACCGGTAAGGGAGACAGACAAGTTGATCCTCCTGCACGCGCCCCTGCGCTCAATGGCCCATCTGGAGTCCAGGGCCGCCTCCGCGGACCGCCGCTTCGGCACGGGCGCGTCCCTGGGACCCGGCTGGCACGCGCGCCGGTGGCAGAGACTAATGGAAGAGGGCGTCCTGGAGAGAGAGTGGGCTGCAAACAGCTACGCCGATGACGGCTGCTTGGACGTCTACGGTGACCCGCACGAGACCATATTCGATCCCACGCTCAGGAACGCCGTGGCCCCGTTTCTGGAGCGACCGCCGACCCGACCGTCATGGAAGAAGTTCCTGGGAAGGCGCTGATCCTGGGCCACGCCATCGCCGCCTCAGGGACCCTACACCGACAGGCACCCCGGCACAGGAGGCAGGAAGACACTCGCATCTACCTCCGATACCGCGACGACCCATGGACCACAAAGTCCGACTCCGGCTTCGAAAAATTCTACGATTGTGGCGCCGATCCAT
>JARDZQ010000445.1 GCA_029240775.1 Rubrobacteraceae bacterium
ACTTCATCTTTCGGTTGAGGTTCTTGCGTTCTTCCGAAGCGAGATTGAAACTCTGCATCTAGGCGGCTATCTCTTTCGTGGCTGGTTGGATTTGGCGTCTTTACCATGCCACACAGAGCGGCCGCCCGTTCAATTATCCTATGCATCTATCTAGTTGCTCAGGTCGCGCCATTCGCTATCGGCATGGCCGACAGCATCGATGACGTCGACGCGATCTTTCGCTGCGGCCGGCTCCCCTGATCCACGTCGGCAGGCCCCAGGCTGTGATGATGGCGCCACAGGAGGAGAGGAACAACGCAGCATAAAGGACACGGAAGTTGTCAACCGGCGGTGTCGATCCGCTCAGCACCGCTGCCATAACCGACGAGCCAAGGATGCTCCCCAGGTACCGCATCGTCGAGAAGAGACCCGCTGCCTGCCCGGCCTGACCCAGTGACACGGTTTCGATTGCGGTAGTCTGCATCGAGGCCATCGAGAGCCCTGAACCGATGCCCAGCAGAACCAGCGGGGCCAGATAGACCGGCCAAGACCAGAACGGAGCGATAGCGAGGAAGGGGAGCGTGCCTAGCGCGATCAGGACTGTCCCCAAGAATGCCGGGAGGCGCCGTCCACTGCGGTCGGAGAGCCGGCCGCCCAGCGGCGAGAAGAAGACCATAGGTAGCGAGAGCCCAGCCAAGAGGAGGCCGACATGCTCGTCGTCCCAGTTGCCCCACCCAATCAGGAACACCGGCAGGGATAGCAGCAGGGTATACATGGTGAGGTTGCTCAACAGCACGGTGGTGACGGCGGGTGTGAAACCTCGCGCTCGAAACAGCGCGAGATTCAATACCGGCTTCGGGGAACGGCCAGTGTGCAGGACCAACGCGAGGCTCGTTCCGACCGCTAGTAGGCCGAGCACCGGTGCCAGCACAAGCGGCACACCCGGCAGCCGCCAGACAGTCAGAGCGAGCACGAGCGAGACGAGCCCGCAGATCAGCAGCGCTGCGCCGCGCAGATCGAATCGGCCCGTTGACGTGGCCGAGGAAACAGCCGGTAGTCGCAATCCAAGGATCAGGGCGGGGGCGATCAGCAGGATGTTGGCCGCGAAGATCCAGCGCCAGCCTAAGGCAGCGGTCAAGACGCCGCCGAGTGGTGGGCCGAGTCCTGCCGCTAAGGCGAGGGCGGAGGCCACGGTGCCAAAGGCCCGGCCTTGTCGCTCGGGCACTATGAGCGAACGGACCAGCGCCGTGCCGTTCGGGATAGCGGTGGCGCCGGCGACCGCCTGCACCGTGCGGGCGACGATCAGCACCTCGATACTCCAGGAGAGTGCGGCGACGACTGTCGCTACCAGAAAGAGCATAAGCCCTATTAGGAAGAGTCGCCGTCGACCATAGCGGTCGCCCAAGCTGCCACCCAACGGCTGGAAGGCGGCCATGGCGACCAAATACGAGGCCACGATCCAGGAGCCCCAGACGAGCGAGCGGCCGAAGTCTCCCAGCAGGGTGGGGAGCGCCACGATGATCATCGTCGAATTGAGCGGCGCTAGCATGGCACCAAGCACCACGGTGACGAGAATAGTGCGCTCAGCTATCCGCCGATCGGAAACCATCCCTGTCGCCTTAGACCCCCGGTCCGATACGGGCGACCCCGGCATTACCCGCGACAACCCTGAGGATGCCTCTGGTGTAGATCAAAATCCTAGAAGCTGGCCAATTCTCTTGAGAGGCCTTGACAGGTCCCGATATTCATGTTAATTTGGTTATCATGATAATATCTATAGTAACACAATTAGAAAATGAATAGCATGAATGAGCCGAACAAGGGCGCGACCCGCACCTACAACAGCCCGCTTCGTGCCGAGCAGATGGAGCAAACCCGCGAGCGGATCCTCGAGGCGGCTGCCGAGCAGCTCCTCGAAGAGGGGCTTGAGGAGCTCTCGCTTCCCCGCGCGGCTCAGCGGGCCCGCGTCTCCGTGCCCACGATCTACCGCCATTTCTCGACCAAGGAAGCGTTGATGCAGGAGCTCACGGATTGGGTCGACCGGAAGCTGAAGCTCAGCGAGGTGCCAGAGAGCATCGACGAATTCACGGAGTACATGCCGCGATTCTTCGCGTACCTTGACGAGAACGAGCCCCTGGTACGTGCCCGGCTGCTCTCGAGGGTTCATCGACAGATCCACCAAGACACGAGGCGTCGTCGAGACAAGCTGGTCGAGAAGGCGATGGAAGACGTGACCGCGCGACTCGACCCACTCGACGCGCGACGCGCGTGCGCGGTGGTGCGCGTTCTCATGAACAGCGGAGCGTGGGAGATGATGCGCGTTAACTGGAACCTCACGGGCGAGCAGGCCGGGGAGGCGGTCGCCTGGGCGATACGCATCCTGGTCGATGAGCTTCGTAGGAACCCGAACAGCATGAAGGAGATCACCGGACACTCGAGCAGCGAAAAGGAGGAGTAATTATGTGCGCCGTGACGGAACTGAAGTTTGAGCCCCCTGGGCCGGGATCCTGGTCCCTCGACTACACCCACTGGACACGACCGTTGACCTGCTTCCAGGCCGAGGTCTTCCCCGAGCAGTTCGTTCGCGGATTCGGGGAATCCTTGAAGCGCTACGGGCTTCTCCTCGACTACCTCGATTGGGAGTTCGTCAACGGCTTCCCCTACTACTGCCCGCGGCCGGTCGGCGCGTCCAAGGATGCGGTCGGCCACCCACCGAAGCACGTCTGGGACGAGCTCAGGCGCACCGATCCGGAGCTCTCCGAGCGCCTGAAAACGAGCGCCATGGCCGTCGAGCGCAAGTTGTGGCGTGAGGACCTGCAAG
>JARDZQ010000446.1 GCA_029240775.1 Rubrobacteraceae bacterium
GCTCGACTCGCGTTTTTCAAGCCGGTCGCGCCCCGGCAAGCCCGCTGTCAGAGCTTCGGACTGAGACCGTCGAGGCGGTTAGTCAGCCTTTCGAGGAAAGCGCCGAACTGCTCCTGCTCGCCGGAGAGCGTATGCCGCTCTGTAGTCTCGTATCCTCGCTTGCGCATGCGGTCGATCCTGGCGGGCTCGGCCTTCCTGAGCGAGGACAGCACTTCGACGTAGCTCGAAGGATCGTCGAGCTCCACCCGCAGGCAGTTTTCGCCGAACTCGCAGTATGCTCGGTTGCCTCCGGCGTCAGGGGAGAGCAAGATCGCCCCTGCGGCCATCGCTTCGAGGCCGGGGAGGTAGAAACCCTCCTCGACCAGGGGGGTGGCGAGAAAGACGTCGGCCCAGTGGTAGAGCTCGCGCAGCTCCTCCCAGCCCACGGGGTTCCTGATCGCGCGGAACTCGAACGCCGGGTCTCGCATCCTTTCGGCCACCCTGTCGCCCACGTCGGACTTCCAGGCGGTGTAGGCCACCCTGATCCGTGGACCGAGTCCTCCGTTCCTTTCTCTGGCGAAGAACGCAGTGTCATGGCCCAGGTCTATGACCTCTGTCATTGAAGTCTCGTTCAGGTAAGGCCTGACCGCTTCGAGGACCACGGCGTTCGTCATGATGCGCGCCATCGGGCGTGAGAGCAGTCGTATGGCGTAGCCGTTCGTGAACGTCGGGTTGGCCCAGCGGACGTTCTGCACGATGCAGATGACCTGCTCATGACGCGTCCACCGGCTCAGGCGGGGTCCCAGGATCTCATATTGCGTCGGCCAGGAGACGAAGGCGAGGTCGTGGGGACCGACCGAGACCTTCTCCGGATCGACGAACCTGAAACCCGTCGCTGGAGATATGCCGGAAAAGCGGGAGATCCGGAACAGGGGCAGATCCTCCTTGAAAGGCTCGGGGCAGCAGATCACGGCCTCCAAGCCGAGGGCGCCGGCGTGGTTGACGTAGTCGAAGATCTTGATCACCCCGCCGACAGGCCGGAACGTAGGAGTGAGAAAGTAGATTCTGCGCCACCTGTCCGCGACGCTCAAAGGGTCTCCAGTACCTTGACTAGCGGCTTCACGGCCTCAGCTGGGTCCAGGATATCGGTGGCGAGGGTACGGGCGTTCTTCGTCTTCCGCCGCACGGCCCCGCGGTCCTCGATGATCTCGTCGAGCACAACCCCGAGCGCCCTACTGTCAAGCGGGTCGACGAGCCATCCGGCGTCGTACTCTGCGATCATGGGCGAGACCTCGGTGAACGGGGGGTGTACGATGGGGACTCCGCACGCCAGAGATACGACAGAGCGGGTAACCATAGCGTACTCCCTTTCCAGGTTATGCTGGAAGAGGTCGATGGTTACATCTACCGTGGAGAGAAACCTCTGAAATTCCGCGAAGTTCATGGTGGCGTAGTTCGTTACCGAGGGGTGGCGCGAGATCCGGTCGAGGGCGCCTCTCGAAGCGTGGGAGCGCCTCGTGCCCCCGCCCCAATGCCAGGGAACGAGGAAATCGAGCCTTACCCCCGGCCTGTCGAGACGGCGTTCCAGCACCTCCACCCAGTCCCCGAGCGTACTCCACGGCTGGAGGTAGCCTGCGACGGCGAGCCGGACACCCTCCGCCCCTCCCGGTTCCCCCGACCACGACAGCGGCACGCACATGCAGACCACGTCCAGGGGCAGGCTGCGGACGTCGCGGTCCGCCTGAAGCATCCAGGCCAGGAAGTAAGGCACCTTCTTCCGCCCGTTGCAGATAAAGGCGTCGGCCAGCTTGATAGCCCGAAGCTTGCGCTCGCGCAGCCGCTTGAGGTCCTCACCGGGGTAGCCCTCCCCATGGTGGTAGAGCTCCTCCAGCATCTTCGGTGCGAAGAAATCCAGAATATACCGTACGCCCTCCATCGGCCTCAGGTGGTCCACCTGGTTGCTGTTGATCAAGATGGCTACAGTCGGTGCGTGAGCCTTCAGGTAGCGGGCCAGCGAGTTGGCGCCCACGATCTCGGTGTCGGGAGCCGTCGGGTGGGGGATCGAACGTCCGAAACGCGTCCACTGACGCTCCACGAAGCCCCTGGTGACGAGCGTCTTTATCGCGACGCCGTTCGCGCGCAGGCCTTCGGCGAGTCCGAAGGCCCGCAGTCCCGGGGCGGCCACAGGCATCCCGAGGCCCGGTACGACATCGTTCGAGATCACGAAGACCTGCCTACCTGCGTCTACCATGTCTGGGGCGTCCCGACCTTCGAGAGCGAGAGCAAACCGCCCCTGAAGAAAGGGTCGTGCGGGTACCGGAGCGCCTCGAGATGCTCCAACACCACCCGTCCCGCCGTAGCTTCGAGGACCAGATCCACGAACCCGTTGATCGGCATCGGGTAGACGGTGGAGCCCGGCGTACGCTTCTTTGAAACGAAGTCTTCGAGAAACATCAACCGACCCCCTGAGCGGGTCACACGCCACATCTCCGAGATGAGGGTTCGCTTGGCGGGAGTGGGGTTGTGGTGCAGAACGGAGACGGTGAAGGCGAGGTCGAAGCTCTCGTCAGCATAGGGGAAGATGAGATCCTCTTCGAGGAGGTCGAAGCGTCCCTCCGGGATGTTGGCGCGGGCGGCCCGGATCATGCCCCAACTGACGTCCAGCCCGGTGAACCTGGTCTTTGCGGGATCCAACTTCGAAGCCCAGCGGCCTACCCCTACACCGACCTCGAGCGCCTCGAACGGAACGTCTTCGGTCCGCGCCCCGCGCGCAGCGACGAACTGCGGGCCTAGTGCCTTCGACTGTACCCGG
>JARDZQ010000447.1 GCA_029240775.1 Rubrobacteraceae bacterium
CCGGTCGAGCGCAGCCAGGTCTCTGTGTACACGAGAGGCGGGACCGTGGGTCCTGGCTGCGACTAGTCTGGGCTCTAGCGTGACGTTCATCGACGGGACCGCCGTCACCGTGGCGCTGCCCACCATACAGAGCTCTTTAGGCGCTACGGCGGTCGATGTGCAGTGGGTCGTCGAAGCCTACACGCTGCTCCTGGCAGCGCTGGTCCTGGTAGGCGGCGCTCTAGGCGACCACCTGGGGCGGCGGCGCGTCTTCGCGGCCGGCGACGTCAGGTACGGGTCGGTCAAGAGGGTGGCCTCCGCGGTTGGGGCGGGCGATATCGCGGTCCAGTCGGTCCACGAGTACCTGGGGTCCAAGCCGCACCGCGCCGCCGCCGCGACCGTCTTCCCGGGCCCCGTTCGCTAGAGAAGGGCCGGAAAGGTAGACTGTAGTGCGGAAGCTCATGTCTATGCAGGAATCGGATCAGACACTCCACGAGCCGGCGCCGGACTTCGGGTCCGTACTGCTGCGCGCAGCCTGGCTGGCGATACTGCTCGGCATCGCGATGGAGGTGCTGCTGCTCGTGCTCAGCGGGGGCCTGGGGGAGACGCTCGGCCTTGCACCGGTGGTCGCCGACTTTGTCAGGAGCATCACCTGGTCGGTCTTTGTCTGCGTGGGCCTCGCCATCGGAACGGCTGTCGTCAAGGCCCGCGCGCCGCTCATGGGTTTCCTGGGGCTGTTCTCCGCCCCGCTCGCGTTCGAGGCCTCTCGCGTGCTCCACAAGGGGACGCTCGGGGCGCTCGCGGTCAGCATGCCGGGCGGCGAAGCGGTCTCGCCGTTGCTAGTAGCCGGCGTCAAGGGGATCGAGTACGGTGTCCTGGGGCTCCTGGTCGGCTGGGTTAGCCAGCGCCCGTGGGGAGGCGCGGCGTCGCACGTTGCCGTCGGGCTTGCCGTGGGCCTCGTCTTCGGAGGCGCGCAGATATTCCTCGCGTCGAGCGTGACCCCTCCGCCTCCCGTCGCCGACCTCTTCGTCGAGGGCGTCAACGAGGTTCTCTTCCCCGTCGGCTGCGCCCTGGTTCTTTTCTCCGCCGGAGCCCTGGGGACGAGGGTGGCTAACCGCAACTGAGCCACGCGGGCCCGTCCCTGCTCCTCTTGCAGGCAAAAACCGTTGTCGTGACCGCTTTCTGCAAGGCAGGGCGTTGCACAGCACCGCGCATTTCAGCAGGTCGTTCCGGGCCGCGGCCAGGGACGCCATCCGTGCACTTGCGCAAAGCGCGTCGGGGAACGCTCGAGAAGAAAGAAGCTGAAAGCGCGCTTTAGCCCGCCGGCTCTTCCTCCGGGGCATCTTCCCGGGAGCTTTCGGGAGCTTCCTGCGGAGTCTCCCGGGCCACGACCTGGGCGACGCGTGGGCCGTCCACCTCGTCCACGCGCAGCACGTAGCCGTCGAGGCGGACCTCGTCTCCGACCTCGGGGACGCGGCCAAGGTGGCCGAGGACGAGGCCGCCTATAGTGTCGAAGTCCTCGCTCTCGAACGACGAGCCCAGAGCCTCGTTCACCACCCCTATCGGGATGCGGCCGTCTATCGAGTAAGTGCCGTCGGGGAGCCGGTGGACCGCCGGTTCTTCCTCGTCGAACTCGTCCCGGATCTCCCCTACTATCTCCTCGATAATGTCCTCCAGGGTGAAGAGCCCCTCGAAGGAGCCCCACTCGTCTATCACTATCGCTATCTGGAGCTCCTGTTTCTGGAAGTCCTCCAGGATCTCGTCGAGGGCGCGGTTCTCGGGGACGATGAGGACCTCGCGCGCCAGGTCGCGGGCCGTGAGGTCGGCGTCGAGGCTGCCCTCCGACTCGACGGCGCGCAGCACGTCCTTGATGTGAACGGCCCCGATGATTCTGTCGGAGGAGCCGCCCTCGTAGATGGGGTACCGGGTATAGTTGCCCGCGGCAGCCACGGAGACGAGCTTCCGCAGGGGCAGGTCCGCCGGCAGCGTAACGGTGTCGGGACGGGGGACCATGATCTCGCGCGCCACCGTGTCATTGAGCTCGAAGACCGCATCCACCATGTCCTCCTCGTCCTCGTCGAGGACGCCGCGCCGGGTCGACTGGGCGACGAGCTGCCGGATCTCGTCCTCCGAGTGGGTCTCGTCGGCCTCGGAGGCTGCCGGGTAGCCTAGAGCCCGGGTGAAGGCGTTTGCCAGGCCGTTGAAGACGAAGGTGCCGGGGAGCAGCAGGTAGTAGAAGAAGCGCATGAAGGGGGCTACGAAGAGGGAGGTCCCCTCTGCGCTCGCTATGGCTATCGTCTTGGGCACGAGCTCCCCGAAGACGACGTGCAGCAGCGTTATGGTGCCGAAGGCCACGGCGAAGGCGACGAAGTGCCGGACCCCCTCAGGCGTCCCAAGCACCGCGAAGACGGGCTCGAGCAGTTGCGCGAAGGCCGGTTCGCCGATCCAGCCGAGGCCCAGGGAGGAGATCGTGATGCCGAGCTGGCACACCGCGAGGTAGGTGTCGAGCTTGCCGGTCGCCTCCTTGACCAGCCCGGCCATGGGCCTGCCCTCCTGCTGGAGCTTCTCGACCTGGGTCGTCCGTATCTTGACGAAGGCGAACTCAGCCGCGACGAACAGGCCATTCAAGACGACCAGGAAGAGCGCGAAGAGCACCTGAAAGCTGCTCAAGAACAGTCCGCTCAGGGTTGCCTCCCAAGACGGATTGGGCGGCGGCGCCTCGAGAAGGGAGGCGCGCTGGTACTCGATGCCTCGCCGAGTTCCATAGGTCCAAAATATACCACCCGGTACGTCGGGGCAAACCGTTTATAGC
>JARDZQ010000448.1 GCA_029240775.1 Rubrobacteraceae bacterium
TGTGCGCAAGGAGGGTGCCCGGGTGCGCGAGGCGCTCCTTGAGGCCATAGGGCGAGCTCTGGCGGCTGTCACGATAGAAGATGCGGTGGGCTGGTTCGCCCACGCTGGCTATTGGCCGCAGGATCAACCCTTATGAGTACCGCTGTCAGAGGCATATGAATCTGGCTCGCCGTCGCTCACCGCCTGCCGAGCCGGACGACACTGAACCTGACAGATCGCTTAAGGCTTCACGAGGCACCGCCAGACTTCGATTTGGAGTTAAATCCCTTGCCAGCTTCAGGCATAAGTACACTGGTCCGGTGTGCTGAAGGCGTGGCGCAACCTATGGTCGAGGTATAGGTGTACGCAAGCTTCGGCTCGACGAGAAGCTCGGGCTGACGTGCAGGTCTAGGTCGGTAGATCTTGCTGGCGGATGCCGCTGGGAGGTACCCTCAGAGAACATGTCGCGCACCCCTATGAACGCACGCTACGCCCGAGCCGGACGCCTTGAAGAAGACGAGGCCGGGGAGATCACTGCTGCCTACGAGGGTGCGTCGGAGCGGCTTGTGGCACTCGCGCACCCGTGTGGAAAGGCGATCGGCGGACCGAGGGAGGCGGCATGAGCCGCCTGATGAGCCGAATCGAGGTCCTGAAGCACCGCCGAGGACGAACAGAACCCTACCCCAGCCTCAAGCTGATGACAACGGACGACCTCGCACGAGCACTTGTCCTTGTCGAGCGGGGCGGGGTGCTGCCCAACGGCGAGGTGAGCAACCCCGAGGTCTACCGGCAGGCCTCGCGTGAGGAACTCGAAGCCTTGGAGCGCTGGGCCGAGCTGTGCGGGGAGCCGCTCGACCCTTTAGAGGCAGCCGAGGAGCTTCTGGACCGGATGGGCGAGGCCTACGGTTGGCGCTCTCGGGAGGCCTTTGGTGCTGCGCTGCTGCGCGAGCGCCTTGAGTTGCCAGGCGCGAGCCCCTGGCTTGTCGAGAAGACCGCAGAGGCCGTAGCGGGGTTCTACGCCGAGCTTGCGGAGCACGGTAATCAGCCGCGCCACCCCGCCTTACGGGGCGCCGTGCGCCGCCTCGAGCGCCTGAGGGAGATCGTGTACGTCCGACCCACCCCCGAGACGGAATTGTCACCGAAGGATGTGTCTAGGGCATGATCTTCACAGAAGCCAAAGGCCGGCATGAGAGTGGGAGAGTATCGCAGGATCTCCGCGTGACGCGGCATGGTGGGCAGGATAGTAGGGCCGGGGCGGCCCTGGCGGTGCTGCGCGTGGGCAACGACAACCCCAATACCCTCTACGGCACCACCGGCGACAACAAGGGTCAGGACACCCTCTTCGGGCTAGGGGCTGGGGACAAGCTCATAGGCAGGAGCGCGGCCGACCAGCTCGCGGGTGGTTCAGGCAACGACCGCCTAGAGGGCAACGATGGCAACGACACCCTCGACGGCGGTAGGGGCAGAGACTTGATCCTGACGGGCAGGGGCTTTGACTTCGTCTACGCACAAGACGGCTACAGGGACACCATCAACTGCAACGGGCAGAGCGACTACAGGATCGTATTCGACAGGTTCGACGACCTCGACCGCTGCCCCGGGGCGAACACCGACGCCAAGAGCGCGACCGCTGATGCTGTGGGAACCGAGGGGACAGCGGACGAAGCAATGGAGGTGTGGAACATCAAGTAGCGGTTGAAAGCGCTCGCGCACCTTATCGCACCACTGACCAAAGGGGCTGGGCTCCCGGCCCCTATATTCACCCAAGCTCGTAGATGAAGGGTGTTCTCGGAAGCAGGCGGCGGCGGACGGAACCTTCATGGGGTCGTGGGCGCTCGTGCTCCCCTTCGCGGGAAGAATTCGCGCACGGGGAGGAGCAGGCCCGCAAGCGAGAGTGCGATGAACACGATCTGGTGGACGTGCTCTTTGCCGGGTGGCAATCCGCCTACGAGGTGTGCTGTCCAGAAGACCGGGTAATACCATAAGGCGAACCAAGCCCACCGTTCACGGCGTCTGTACGCAATCGTGGTGATCAGGAGACCGAACATCCCCATCCCGATCGACGCCACGCCGATCGCTCGCAGGTATGGCGGGTCATTCGAAGTGGGCACCGCCGTGACGATGAGGCCAAAGACGAGAATGGCGATGCCGATGATCGCGAGCGAGATCCATCCGGTCTTGAACAGGACGCTGTCGCGCTGAGTCATCGGCCCACTTGAGTTTGGTCAATCTCGGTCAGCGGCAAGGCCGTCCAACTAGCTAGTAATTATGCCGCTATGCGCAGCGCCACACAACGAAGCCCAGCGCATCTCTAGCAAAGGCTATTCACCCAACCTCGTAGAAGGTGTGTTCTCCGAAGTTGGCGCTCCGCGCGCTGGCCGGCGCCGATGTCACCGGACGTACTACGCTGCTCCGAAGGAGGGAGTATCATGAGCATCAAGCTACCCGTGGGGAAACGGGAGAGAAACGATGCCCATGCAGCGAAGCCGACAGCCTGGCGGCAGCGCCGCCCGTTGGGGACCGCTCTTCGGCGGGCGCGCCCGTGACTGGGCCGAGACCTGGGAAGGTCCTAGGGGCTGGGGAACCCCGGTCTACGAGCATGTGCTCGATCGGGTGCGCATCGGATCGGGGACCCGTGTACTCGACTGCGGGTGTGGTGCCGGGCGCTTCGCGCGCATGGCTGCGGATCGTGGCGCCAGCGTCGCAGGCATCGACGCGGCCGAGAGGCTCATCGAGATCGCAGCCGAGCGCACGTCGGAGGGCGACTTCCGGGTGGGCGACCTCGAGGCGTTGCCGTGGCCGGAGGACT
>JARDZQ010000449.1 GCA_029240775.1 Rubrobacteraceae bacterium
GCGGTGAGAGCACGACAACGTCGCCGGGGACGACCTCCTCGAGGGGCACTCTCCGTTGGCTTCCGTTGCGCACCACGGTGGCGTACACACGCACGACGGCGAGGAGCTCTTCCACCGCGTCGGCTGCGCCCTTCTCCTGCCAGAAGCCCAACAGCCCGCTCGCGAGAACTATGATCAAAATGATGGTGGCGTCCACTACGTCGCCTAGGAAGAGCGAGAGCCCGGCGGCGAGGATCAGGAGCACGACGATCGGGTTTCGAAACTGCGAGAGCAGAAGCCTGATCACTCCTGCGCGTGGTGCTCCTCAAACCTGTTGTGACCGGGAACTTGAAGGCGTCGCGCCGCCTCCGCCTCGCTTAGGCCCTCAGGGCTTGTCTCTAGCCGCGCGAGCAGCCGGTTCAGTGGCTCGGGCCCAGAATGGGCCGTCTACCGCTGTTTGGTGCTCTTCTCCGGCGATGTTCACGGGCGCTGTTCCGTGCCTCGTTATGCCAACCTTTCTACGATGCAAACCCGTCACTCACTCTATAACGTCCTTCACGGATTCTAATCAACTCAGTGCCATATCCGACATCGAGAGACGTAGAGTAGGTATATGGCCTTGGGGCTTAACGCGGCGTCAGGTTGAGCCTATTAGCCACGAACTGCCATATAGCCTCCGCGGAGCTCTTCTTTCCGTCGGCACTCCGAACGCTTTGTTGCAATCGCCGAGCGTTGTCCCGATACTTGCCATCCGCGAGTACGCTTCTTACCGCCCGCTGGATGTTCGGAGCCTTCCACCTGTGGGCTGGGATGCGGATGCCCGCTCCTTTCGCGGCGACGTTGTCGAGGTTGATCTGCTGCTCTAACTGCATGGCTACTCCGACGATCGGTGTGCCGCACGCCAGGGCGGTCTGCACGGTCCCTTGCCCACCGTGGCTCACCACGACGTCGGCCATCTCGTTTACCGAGAGCGCAGGGACGAAGGCGTCCGTGATGTGAGAATTGGAGCCCGCTCCGGCACTAGCCTTTGCTTCCTCGAGGGAGCAGATCGCCGGAGAGGCCAGGATGAGAGAGTTCCAGCCCTTACCGATCCCGCTCGTGAGCGCCCGCACGGCCTCGAGGAGGTGTTCTTTATAGCCTGAGCTTCCCATGGTGCAAAAGACCTTCGGCCCGTCGCTCGAGGGGTCGAAGAGGCGGAGGATGGCCGGGTCTACCTCGGCGGTACCGTCGACGCTGGCGAACAGTGGTCCCATGATTCGAAAGTTCGGGGGCAGGGCTTCGCCCGCGTGGAAATCCTCTAGATCTAGTACGATCGTCAGGTCCGCTCGCAGCATGTCGAAGACGTTTCTGAGAGGGGAACCGCTCCAGCCGCACGCTTGCGCCGCCAGGCGGATGTTCCGCTGCCGGAAGATCGGCGCCCGCATCTTGAGAGCTTTCGGCACGTGCCTCACGAGCAAGCGCCGAGCAGACAAGGGCAGGTAAGTCAAGGGTTTGAGATCGTCGGGCACGTCTTTGAGCAGGGAGGAATCCAAGATGTCGGGATGGAGAGGGAGGGGCAAGAAGCGGACCGCCGGTATCTCGAGCATCCGACCTGCGATGGCGCCCATTGGCCAGAACCCGTAGATGAGTAGGTCGGGCCGGAGCTCAGAGAGGGCCCTCCTCTCTCCTTCGATCAGCCTGCGGGCAATCTCGGGATCCCCGACCAGTTCGGGGAATCGGGTCTTCAAGTCCTCGCGGAAACTGATGCCACCCAGCCTGGGAGAGCAGTCGTGGACCTCGAAGCCGGCATCCACGATCTTAGGGGCGAACCTGCTGCCGTGGGAGAGGAAGACGCACTCGACGCTCCAGCCTTCTGGAATGTGTTCCCGGAGCCCCCTGGCTATCTCCAGCGATCGGGTAGCCTCTCCGGCATCCTGTAAAGCCACTGCAAAGGCGACTCGAAGCCTCTTTGTGCCTACCTCCACGAAAGACTTCTCCTTCGAGAGGATTTGTTGTGCTTCACCGCCGGGCATCCCGATTCGTCTCGGACGCTTCCGCTCTTATTCTGCCTTCGTTTCTGTGGGTACGTCAAAAGAACGACTCAAGCCTCCTTCGCCTCGGTGTCCCGGGCGGCGCTGAAGCCGAGGTAGCCTCCGGCCGTCCCGCTCAGCAGTGCGTAGGGTGCGAGAAAGTACCAATACTCGAGCCACGTATCCTCCAGGCTCGCCGAGGTCGGGTAGAAGGCGAAAGTCGCGAAGACGGTCGTGAGGAGGACCACCGCGGTGAAGACCAACGAGGAGATCACGGCCGCGGCGACGGGACCAGGGAGGTCTTCGAAACCTACCTGGAGCGCGTCTTGGCGCCGACCCTAGCGTCTGGGCAGGTGGTCGTCATGGACAACCTCTCCGCCCACAAGGGCGGGAGGGTTAAGGAGATCATCGAGGGTAGGGGCTGCGTTGTGCTCTACCTGCCGCCTTACTCGCCGGACTTCGATCCGATCGAGCAGGCGTTCTCGAAAGTCAAGGGCCTCCTGCGGTGAGCCGAGGCGCGCACCCGCGAGTCGCTGGTCGAGGCGATGGGCCCGGCGCTTTCTGCGGTGTCGGCAAGTGATGCCCGAGGGTTCTTCGTACACTGCAGCTACAGCGCGATGGGTCAACTACTATGACATGCGCTCTAGATTCTTGAGTCGAGAGGGCCAGGGCTAAAGAGGAGGAGCCCCGGCCCTCCCCTATGCTCCGACCTATCCGAGAGCCGTCCCGCAAGCCGACGGGTGTATAGAACCCCGCCGTCTCTCGCGGGGACGCAGCGCGACACCGTAGTCAGGT
>JARDZQ010000450.1 GCA_029240775.1 Rubrobacteraceae bacterium
TGCCAGGCGCGACGAAGCGCGAGCAGGGCAGCCCTTGCGTCGCCTTCGGCCAGATCGACCGCACCCTCGGCGTGAGCGGACATCGCACCCAGCATGCCGCTCTTGTAACGCGCCGAGATCTCCTCGAGGTCGCGACAGGGGCTGCGCGCCGCCCCAGCATCGCCGCGGGCTAGCATGATCTCGACGTAAGCGGGCAGCAGCCTCGCTCGCTTGAGGGACTCGGTGGTCTCGCCCACCACGCGGCGTATCGCGGCGGCCGCAGCGTCGTCGTTACCCTGGGCCAGCCGCAACAGAGCCAGACCCGGCTGGGGTTCGCACCCGTACCGGCTCGCGTCCCGGTACGCCTCCTCGGCTGCGGAGAACCGCCCCTGCAGGCGATGGACCTCCCCTTGCCGGTAGAAGGCCTGGGCTGCGGCCGACCGGTTCTTCCCCTGCACGCAACGCTGGTGAGCCCGCCGCGCCTCTTCCAACGCGTCCCGCCACGCCCCGTGCAGTTCCATGATCTCGGCGCGATGCACCAGGCACCGGCCGCTGAAGGCAACCATGTCGGGTTGCTCCTCGCACCAACGTGTCAGGGCTGCGGTCCACTCCTGGGCGCGGCGCAGCGCATACACCTCCTGACAGCCCATGATCACACTGCAATAGACTATGCCGGTGACGATGGGCGACAGCTCCCCCGCGGTCACCGCGATCATGGCCTCGTCCACCAGCCCGAGGCCTTCCTCGACCCGCCCCTGGTTGACCAGCATGAGGCCTTGTTCGTGGATGGCGAGGGCGAGCAGGTCTGCATCGCCGAAACGCTCGGCGATCCCGGCAGCGTCGGTTGCGGCGGCGTACGCAGCCTCCCAGTCACCGATGGCCTCATGGCGCAACATCACCGGCACCAGCAGATAGCCTCGCTCGACGCAGTCGCCCTCCTCGCGTTCGAGCAGGCGCTGGGCGCGGCCGAGCCATCCGGTCGCGCGGCCCATCTCTCCTCGGAGCGCAAGGTTCATGCCCACCCAGAACGCGCAGCGCACGGCGCGCATCGCTTCGCCGGCGTCGAGGTACGCGTGGTGGGCACGCTCCAGGCCGCTCAGGCAGTCGTCGTCGCGGCCGAGCATGTAGGCCGCCGTAGCCAGCAGCTCGAGATCCTCCGCTCCGAGCGGAGCCATTTGATCGGCGCGCGTGAGCAACTCGTAGGCGTCCGCCCACGCTCGCCTCGCGTAGGATTTACGGCCCCGTTCGAGTTCGTCGACGACATCCACCGCGGCTACTCCAATCGTTCCGGCGGAGACCTCGGCCCGCTGCGCGCCCCGGTGAGGAGCTGGGGTGTCGACGGTATAGGTCCTCCATGCCGTAGGAGCCTTTCCTGGTCCTCGGACCCAATTATAGCTTCCGTATCAACGTTACAGATCTTCGTGTCGTGACAGCCGGACCTACGGCAGAGAGGCTATATAGATGACTCGCCGCAGCCTCGCGAAGTATGTTCCTATCTCACGCGCAAGCGACCACCGCCTTGCCTGGCCGCCAGCCCGGCGGGTCTTCGCAGAGCCAGCCTGCGGCCTCTCTCGGGGTTCTCTCGTCGCCCACCCTCATCTCCATGCTCCACGCGAAGATCTGGCGCCTCTCGCAGTTGATAGCCCCCTTGCCGAAGGCTATCCGGGACGGACCGCCGAGCCCCGGAGCGAGGTCTCCGGCGTGGCGTGTGAGGACGTAGGCCAGGCCCACGTTGTCCTCTTCCTCCAGAATACCCGACGACGTCGAGCTGACCTTGATCAGGTTCAGGCGTTCTCCCTGCTGGTGCCTCGTAGCGAAGTAGCGGAGCAGCTCGCCCTTGTCGTAGGTGACGAAGCCGTCCTCGATCCGCCCACCCTCCCCGACCTCGCTGACCGAGTACCACGACCACGGGTAGTACCCCGCCTGTGAGAAGTCTGGGGGGCTGGGACCCTCCGAGATGAAGAAGAGACGAGATAACCGCTCCCCGTCGCCGCGGTTGAAGGCGTCCACGAACTCGATGACGAGACCGGCGATCTGTCGCGTGTCGCACCCGTCCGGCAGCGAGGCGTCGTCGCTGGTGACGATAACCTCCGTGGCGGACGCACGAGTCCCGGGGATACCCGCACGGTCGTCCGGCCGCGGACCTTCGGCGTCCGGTCCTCCCCCGCATCCGAGCGTGACGAACGCGAGGACCAGCACCGGCAGGAGGATCTTTCTGCTCACGCGACGCCCGCTTCCGATACCCGTCCACTACCGCTCCAGGGAGCATACCCACTCTACACCGGAGAGAAGATCCACACCACGCCGCTTGTCCGGGAACGAAGCCGCAGGGTCAGCAGAGGTCAAAGAACCCCAAGCGAGTTCGCTGACGGCTGAGTGCTGATGGCTACAAAGAGATCAGACCGTGCCGCGCGCCGCGGCTGACGGCCTCGGCGCGATTGTTCACCCCGAGCTTGGAGTAGAGGGATGAGATGTGGAACTTGACGGTGTGCTCGCTGATGTGGAGCTCGCCGGCGATCTCCGCGTTCTTGAGACCGCGGGCGAGCAGGTCGAGGACCTCCCGCTCGCGCGCGGTGAGCGCCTCGGAGAGCTCCTCGACGGATGGTGCGGGCTCCTGAAGCAGCCGTTCGGTCAGGGGTTTGGGGAGTACGATCAGGCCCTGCCCCGCGGCGGCGACCGCGGCGGCGAGCTCCTCGGACGGCGCGTCGGGCGGGACGACGCCCCAGCCTCTGAGCTGCATGGCGCGCAGCGTGGAGACCGCGCGCTCCTCTTCGGAGATCAAGACGAGCGCCTG